>DATMXV010000383.1:0-4619 GCA_035561335.1 Desulfitobacteriaceae bacterium | reverse complement strand
CTTCTTTTCGAAGATAAATATTCCCGGGCAAATTTGTAGATAAGAAGAGAGGTTGCCATATCCGCCAAAATTGAGGGGAGTTTTAAGAGTAAAGTGGTATATCCACTTAAGGCGGAGAGATTGGCCGCTTTCCCGATAATTGCTAAAACATAAATATATAAAGGCGGATAGTCGCAGGCGTTTTTCGCGGAATAAAATTGGCTTAAATTGTTGGCAGCCGCTGCCGCCCATCTTCTGAAAAGACTAAGGTCGGACGAATGACCTTCAATCAGGAAGCCCAGAATTATTCTTAAAATTAAACCAACACAGAATATGGTTATGAGCAGAAGTTTTTTATCACCGGAAGTGATTTTAAGCTGCTTGTTTATTTTTTTATGGGCAATAAGATAATAGACAAGAGGTAATAAGCAGAAAAATATTAGAGAATATCCTACGATTGGTAAAGCATATTTACTGCCTGGATTATTGACAAATCCAGGCGCCTTCTGACGATCGGGAGGCATCCGGCCGGTCAGAGGCGCCTGAGCGTTGGGCGTGGTCAGGCTCCGGTTTGAATCCTGAAAAAGGGGACGTTCTTCCTTTGAATTAAGCGTACTTTGCGGTAACGAATTATTATTATCATTATGATAGGTTACCAAAATACCCGAAAACACTGTGAGTATAATAATAAGAATTAAGCTCAGCCTAAAAACATACTTTCTGAACATCATCGAAGGGAACAACTCCTTTTCAGATTTAACTCAAATTATTTTAAGCCGAAAAAGAAGTTTTAAAAGAGGTTTTTGTATTCTTTACGCTATACTATTGCGATAATGGGGCTTGCGGAAAACCCAAAAACGACTGCCGGTAAAATTAAGAGCAAAGCTTGCGCCCACTGCGAATAATCTGCTCAGGAGCAGAGGTAACCCTAAATTATTACTAAACCAAACCAATAATACGTAAGTCACTAATAAGGTAAATAGGTTCAGGGAGACAAATTTGACTAATTGTCCTAATGATTGGTCCTTTTGTTTTACCTTTGCCTGGCCGCTTTGTTTAAACGTCCATTTTTTATTCAGGAGGAAGCTATTTAAGATGCCGCAGGCGTAGGCCAGACTATGAGCAGGCAGTAACGGGATTCCCAAGGTAAACAGGAAGGCAAATACTGAGAAATCAATGCCCGTATTGACTGCTCCGACTACCCCAAACTTCAGCAGCTCAAGTTGGCGCTTGGCGATCTTAACCAATTTTCTTCACTTCCTGTCCTCGGTTATTCTTCAAGCCGTAACATTCCCGGACAATATATAAAGGCCTGTCTCTTGTTTCATCATAAATACGTCCTATATATTCGCCGGTAATCCCCAACATTGTCAGGATTAATCCGGTCATTACTATTTGAAAAGCGACGACTAAATTCCAACCGGCGACAGCAGAGCCGCTCAAGGCCTTAAGTGGTAACAGGAGAACCAGATATACTAGACCGAGAAAGATAAATATCGCTCCCGTATAGCCGGTCAATTTAAGAGGTTTATAGGAAAAGGAAGTAAGCCCATCCAGGCATAACTTGATCATCTTCTTTAGGGAATATTTGGTTTCCCCAGCTAAGCGCTCATCCCTTTCGTACTCAATTGCCGTTTGCTTAAAGCCAACCCAGCTGACTAAACCGCGCACATAGCGGTTTTTTTCCGGCAGACGTTTCATTTCATCACATACCTTGCGGTCGATCAAGCGAAAGTCGCCGGTATCAACCGGGATATCGATATCCGTGGAAGCGCGCAGGATCCGATAAAATAAATGGGCGGTTTGTTTTTTAAAAAAAGTCTCGCCTTTGCGCTGGGTCCGTTTAGCGTAAACCACCTCATATCCTTCCTTCCACTTAGAGATCATCTCCCCAATCAGCTCCGGCGGGTCCTGCAAGTCGGCGTCGATTACTATTATTGCCGCCCCGGAGGCATAGTCCATCCCTGCTGTGATGGCAATCTGATGACCAAAATTGCGGGAAAAGGAAAGCAGTTTTACTGATTTATCCTGAGCGCAGAAACCTTTGATCAGGAAGGCGGAACGGTCAATGCTCCCATCATTGACAAAAATCAGTTCGTAAGGTTCAGCTACCGAGTCCATCACTTGTTTTAAGCGCCGGTAGGTTTGTTCAATAACGACTTCTTCATTGTAGACAGGAATAACAATGGAATAGAGAATATCGGTGTTCATAGTATTTCCTCCTTGATTAGGGACTGACTTCATATAAAGTTGAAGATCTGTTCATCCCCGTGTCCTGGCGGGAATTGTCCGGATTGGCTTGCCACTCTGTCCGGGGGATTTCTTTGCCGTTCTGCCGGATCCAGGTTTGAACGTCAGAACTGTTTCCTCCGGGGCCGCCTGAGGAAATCAAGAAATATTTGACTTCTTTGTCGGTAATCATTTGTTTTATTTTATCGACAGTCAGAATGGGATCAGAGCCGGAAAACCCCCCCATTGCCATCACTGCTTGGCCGGTTTTTATAATGTAAGCTTCGGCGGTACCGGCATTGGTGGTGGCAAACAGGTATTTTTCCCCGGTATTATTGGCAGTCAAATAGGCAAGCAATTCAGTATCAACGCTTTCTTGTGATCCTCCCGGCATCCGGTTCTGCGCTTGGTTTGGCATTTGTTCCTGGGTAGAATTTGGGATTCGATCAGGCATGGGGCTGCGGTTCCCGGATGATTTAAGTTGAGGTCCCGCTTCCGGCAACATGCTGTTGCCCCCATAGAGGAGCGGGGTCGCAGACCAATAGAGGGGAGCGGCCAGCAGTAAAAGTATGCCTGCCGCTGCGGCAGTCCGCAGAATTAAGGTTTTAAGTTGGAGGTTTTTAATTTTGCTAATCAGGCTGGTCCGGGGATTTGCCGGGCCCGGCAGATTTTCTTCAAGCAGATTATTTTCAGTATCCGTTGCCGGGGTATTTGCAGAATCAATATTTGAGTTTTGATGTTGTTTGCTTAAGTCTATCCCTGCCGGAGGGGTTCGTTTTTTGGCAGGTAAACAGAGGATAAGGGAGAGCCCGCTGCCGATTACCCCGATTACAACCGGCCATCCGAGACCAATCTGATTTTGATAGGGCAGCAATATATAAACTTGAAACAGGGTTGTCCCTAAGAGTCCGGCCGGCAGCAAAAACCTTTTCCAGCCTTGGCAGTTACGCTGAAAGCCAGAAAGCTCTACCCAGCCCGCCCCGGTCAGGGCGGCGATCGCCGGCGCCAGCATAATGAGATAATATTGGTGGAAAAATCCGGCAATGCTGAAGAATCCCATCATCGGCAGCAGCCAGGCCAGCCAAAACAGACTTTCTTTTTGCTTTGCGCTGAGCGGTTGTTTTCGTCGAATCCCGAGCAACAGGCCAATTGCTGCCAAGAGGGCAAAGGGAAGCAGCCAACTGATTTGTCCTGATAACTGGGATTGGAACAGCCGGAGCGGACCGGCAGTACCTGTGTTGAACATGCCGCCGCCTCTCGGACCGCCATTATTCTGACCGCCGCCATCCTGACCGCCGGCTCTCATTTGATCAGGCGGATTGTTTCCGTCAAAGGCAGGCCTTTGTCCTGTACCGTCTTGTCCGGGCGTTTGCGGCTGTTGCTGATTATCAGGTGTCTGACGTCCGGCATCCTGTCTTTGTCCCGGTGCTTGACCGTCTCCAGATTCTCCTCTATTTCCTCCCAGACCACCCATACCTGTCAGCCGGGAAATTCCGTTGTAACCAAAGGCCAGCTCCAATACCGAATTTGTTTTACTGCTTCCGATATAAGGCCGGTTTTCTTTGGGGATACTGTCTACAATAAGAGGCCATGATAAGGAGACCAGGAGTAAGACGACAGTTGAGGCGGCCAGGACACTCAATTTTTTTTGCCAATTAACTTTAAAAGCGAGCCAATAAAACAAGTAGAAGGCAGGCAGCACCATGTACGCTTGCAGCATTTTTATGTTGAAACCGATGCCTATCAGGGCAAAAGCAGCGATACACCAAAGCCATTTCCTGGTTTTTACAGCTCTAAATAACATCCAGGCAGCAGCTAAGAGCGTAAAAACCAAGATGCTGTCGACATTATTAGTCCGGCTTACGGCAACGGCGATGGGCGTACAGGCAGCTGCCAAAGCCGCAAGCCTGGCGGCAGTTTTACCAAAAGAGGGTTTGACAAGCAGATAGATTAATAAGACCGATCCGACTTCTGCCAAGGCCTGCGGTAAAATGACACTCCAGCCATGGACCCCGAATAAATAAGCAAAAAGGGTTTGAATCCAGAAGGCGACCGGGGGTTTATCAACAGTTACAAAGCCCCCCGGATCTAAAGAAGCAAAAAAGAAATTGTGAAAATTTTGCAGCATACTTGTAACTGCCGCAGTGTAGTAGGCATTGGAATATTGATCATTCCAGATCCCGTATATATTTAAAAAAGCAGCAAGTAAAATAATTGCGACAAGTATTGGATCAATCCGTTTTAGTTTAGATAGTCTTATTTCCATTTGAATCAATGCTCCTTTCTTCAATATAATCCAGTCTTCCCTGTTACTATAACCATCATTTTTGAAGCAAATCTGAAGATTATCTCAAGGATTATTGAGTTTTTTCTGAAAGTTTGCTGAAAAGATATAATTGGAGTATTTATAC
>DATMXV010000382.1:0-4854 GCA_035561335.1 Desulfitobacteriaceae bacterium | reverse complement strand
TACCTCGAATTCCTGGGCTATGAAGATATAGCCAAAAGATACGAGGCACTGCACTTAAGCTATTGAACCGCCGTGTACGGAACCGTACGCACGGTGGTGTGAGAGGTCGGGGGCGACAAAGCCCCCTCCTACTTGATTGGTAGAATATTTTCAAGATACCGGCCCCCAAAAGGCCGGTTTTGTCTTAAATTTGCTGCGCTGCTCATTGGCAAGGCTTTGGCGGTAAGTGTCCTGAATTTGCCTTCCCTTTTAAAATATGAGAAAGTATTAGGGGAGACAGGTTTGCTGTTTATCAATAGCTCTCCGGTCAGGAAAGCCGGTCAATTTTCAGCTGGTAATGATGAGGTGAAAATAATGGGTTTAGAACATTTACTGAAGCCAAAGGCAATTGCCATAGTGGGGGCCAGTGAATCCCCTTTCCATTTTGGGAACACTGTTGCTGTCAACGCTTTGGAATCCGAGAAAAATACTGATATTTATTTTATTAATCCCAAACGGGATACGGTACTGGGCAAGCCAACCTATAAAAGCTTATCCGGGCTGCCGCTGGTTCCCGACCTGGTTGTGCTGGCAACCCCCAGGGCAACCGTCCTTTCTCTCTTGAAGGAAGCCGGTGAACTTGGCTCCAGGGCGGCGGTTGTGTTTGCTTCCGGTTATAGTGAGGAAGGCACTGAAACAGGCCGGGCCGATGAAGCGGAACTTAAAGCAATTGCCCGAAAATACGGGATGAAGGTGATGGGGCCTAACTGTATCGGTTTTATAAATAATCTCAGGAAGATAAAGGTTTTAGGTTTTACCGGTGCTGAATTTGACATGGATATCCGGAAAACCGGCGCCGCTATCTTTGCGCAAAGCGGGAAAATTACTGCCGATTTGGCAGGATGCCCCTATCTGGATATTTCATATGTTTTTTCTATGGGTAATTGTGCCGCTTTAACTATTGAAGAGATGTTTGAGCATGTCGTTGAGGAAAATGAAGTTAATATCCTGGGTATTTACCTCGAAGGGGTCAAGGACGCGCCAAGATTTATCAGATGCCTGTCCCGGGCATATGAGCTTAATAAACCGGTCGTTATTCATGCCGCAGGGCTGAGTAAACTTGGCGCCAAATCCACTGTCTCCCACACAGGCAGCCTGGCCGGCAACCGGGCCGCCTATGAAGCCGTATTTAAAAAATATAACGTCATCATGGTGGAAAATAAAGATGAATTCCTCTCGGCTGTGAATTTACTGGCCTGTTGGCAGGGGCGAATGCCCAAACGCGCCAATTTTGCGGGGTTCAATGAATCAGGCGGCGATAATGCCATCATGGCCGATATGTGCGAGAAATATGGTGTGCATTTGCCTGCTTTGGAACCGGAATCGAAGGACAAGCTTGAGGCGCTTCTGCCGAGCTTTGCAACTCCCTCCAATCCTCTGGATGCGGTAGGGGGGAGCGTTACCGGAGCCCTCAATGACCAGGTTGCCCTTTACCGTACTTTTGGGCAGGACCCTAATATTGACGCCCTTTTATTTGGAGCGATCCCCTTCTCTGTGGGCGACCCGCTGAACGATCGCATCGGCAAAATGATGCTCAGGTATGCCAGGGAAGAAGGATCAGTGCCGATGCTCGTTATGCCGTCTATGGAGGATACGCGGGACCCGCGTTGGCGGGAAAAACTTAAGGAGCAGGGGATAGCGATTTTAGGTTGTTCAGATATCGGTTATAAGGTGTTGGGTAAAATATCCCGCTATATCGAGGATAAATACAAGCGTACTTTGGCCCATGCCGTTCCGGAACGGCAGCCTGACGCGCCGTCGGTATACCTGACAGAGTTTGATTCCAAACAAGCGCTGGCTGAAATTGGCATGCCAATGCCCAGGCATGCCGTGGTGAGAAGCAAGGAACAATTACTTGAAATATTGGCTGGTTTCAAGTTTCCGGTGGTCTTAAAAATATCCTCTGTTGATATTTTACATAAAACTGATGCCGGCGGGGTAAAACTAAATTTGCAATCCAGGGAAGAGGCTTTATCCGCCTATGACAGCATTATGAAAAGCTGTGCTGCTTATGACCCCAAAGCACGCCTGGATGGTATATTTGTCCAGGAAATGGCTGGAGCCGGGACGGAAATGATCCTGGGTATCAGCAGTGACGCCCAGTTCGGGCCTTTGCTGATGATCGGCATGGGCGGAGTATTTGTCGAGGTCTTCAAGGATGTAGCTCTTTATCCTTGCCCTCTGGGCAAAGATGAGGCTCTGGAGATGATCAAGAGTCTGAAGGTATATAAGCTGTTAAAAGGATATCGCGGTTCCAAAACCTGCGATATTGACGCCTTGGCAGACCTGATGGTCAGGTTGTCCCAATTTGCGGCGGATAATAAAGAAGTAGTTAAGGAACTGGACCTGAATCCTGTATTTGTTTATCCTGAGGGAGAAGGACTGGCTGTTGTCGATGCCTTGTTGATTAAGTACCAGGAGTAAGGCTGAACTTCCTTAAATGATGCCTGTGAAATATAATTTAAGCGACCGGTGAATCTGCTGGTCGCTAATTATATTCTCCGAAGAGAATTTGTAAAAAAACTTTACCTTATTTTCAGCTCAAGGACTGAAATACAAGAACCTGAATTACAAAATTCAGATAAACGTTGAAATCAGAGCTGCAGTGATAGACTTAAAATAGAATCAGACTTGGAGAAGGAGAATTATCAGGATGGCTGATAAAGAGTTTAATCTGGAGAAATACCTGAGTGACAGTGTAGATAAAATTATTAAAGAAATCTTAAAAATTTCCCTGAAAAATTTAGCGGTAAGCTTTTTTATGGCCAGGTATGCCTTAGCTGCCAAACGGGCGGGAAAGCTTCGCCGGGAGGCAGTGGAAAGGGGAGAACATATTCCTCCTTTTTTAATTGCCAGTATCACTGATAAATGCAATCTTTACTGTCAAGGATGCTATGCAAGACTTAATTATGCATGGGGGGAGACGGAAAAAGAAAATCAACTGACCGACAGGGAATGGCTGGATGTGTTTGAGCAGGCAGAGAATCTGGGCGTTGGCTTTATCCTCCTGGCCGGCGGGGAACCTTTGTTAAGACTTGAAGTGATAAAGTCGGCGGGAAAGGTCCGGAACATTTTATTCCCGATATTTACCAACGGCACATTGCTGAATGATGCTTACATCAGAATATTTGCCAAATATCGTAATTTAATCCCGGTCCTGAGTATTGAAGGTAATGAAGAATATACCGATCGAAGACGCGGTGACGGGATATATGAAAACTTAATCGCTGTTATGGCTGAAATGCATAAACATAAAATAATCTATGGGGCTTCAGTAACAGTTACCAAGGAAAATCTTGAGGAAATAACTTCCATAAATTTTCTGGACAAACTATATTCAAGGGGATGTAAAGCAGTATTTTATGTGGAATACGTACCGGTCAGTGCGGATACGAAGAGTCTTGAACCGGAAGATGCCGAAAGAGCGTTTTTGCAAGAAAAACTCCTGGGGCTGAGAACGGATTATGGAGATATGTTGTTCATATCATTTCCGGGGGACGAAAAGGAGTCAGGCGGGTGTCTTGCCGCCGGAAGAGGCTTTTTTCATATTAATTCTCAAGGGGGCGCGGAACCTTGTCCTTTTTCCCCATACTCAGACACCAATATAAAGGACATGACTTTAAGAGAAGCAATTAATTCGCCGTTGTTTAGAAAACTCAGGGATAAGGAGATCCTTCTCGATCAACATACAGGCGGTTGTGTACTTTTTGAAAGAGAAGAAACCGTCAGGACATTATTGAATAAAGAAGATGGATGATAGAATCGTATACTGTTGAAATACTCATGATTGCGCCGTTAAAGGCGTATTTCTTTATAGTATACATGTGAATTGTCACATGAAATGGAAGGAAATCATGTAATTATGTGGAATAGTTCAATATCTGCTTTGAATTTTTATTTTCAGGTACTGTTATTACATAAGAAACCGGATAAAGAATGAATTGTATTAGGAAATGAAGGAGAAATCTGAGGTGAACAATAGAACTGGCTGTCTTGTTATTCATGGTTTTGGGGGAAGCGTCAAAGAAGTAGAGCCTCTGGTTTTACGCTTGCTTGAACGGGAATACAAAGTGATGGTCCCCAGTCTGAAAGGACATACCGGGAAACGTGAAGATTTAAAGAATATAAGCTACACAGAATGGATAAAATCAGCTGAAGCAAATTTATTGTCATTACTGGCCACTTGCGAAGTTGTTTATATCATAGGTTTTTCCATGGGAGGGCTCATTGCCATTAACTTAGGTCTGAAATATCAAATAGATGGAATTGTAACTATTAATACCCCGGTCCATTATTGGAATGTTAAAAGAATCATGATCAATATTGCTTCTGACGTTGTGAAGAGAGATTGGCGAAATTCCAGGCGCTATCTGAAATCATCCAAACAATTGCCGTTTACAGCCCTCCTGAATTTTAAGTTATTGTTAGGTAAAACTAAATCGGAGATGAAGGATCTGAAATGTCCAATTTCTATAATACAGGCTATTAATGATGATACGGTAAGAAAGAGCAGTGCTGACTACCTCTTTGATCATGTGGGTTCTGAAGTTAAACAGCTGAAGTTTTTTGATTGTGCGGAACACCATATCCTATGGAGTTCAGATGCTGACAAGGCAACAGAACACATAATCGAGTTTTTAAAGATAATATGAATTGATAATTTACCGGAGAGTATTTTTTATTAGATACCCAATACAAATGGGGGTAGTTATGACATACGTTTATCTTATTATGTCATGTTTCTTCATTGTAATTGGCCTGGCAATCCATGTTTTAAAATGTTATTTTCTTATTGCCGGGTACAATACGATGTCA
>DATMXV010000381.1:0-7893 GCA_035561335.1 Desulfitobacteriaceae bacterium | reverse complement strand
GTATAATGTACGTATAGTTTTCGGTATGCAAAACATGCAGGGAGGTATTTCATTTGGAAAAGAAAAAAGGGCGTCCCCGTAACGTCGCAACAGAACAAGCCATTCTTGCTGCCGCCTATGATTTATTGTTGGAAAACGGCTTTGGGACCGTAACCGTTGAAAAAATTGCTGAACGGGCTAAGGTGAGTAAAGCGACAATTTATAAATGGTGGCCCAACAAAGCGGCGGTTGTTATGGACAGCTTTCTGTCTGCGGCTATGTCAAGGCTGCCTGTACCGGATACCGGTTCTGTTATTAATGATATAGTTATTCAGGTTACCAATTTAGCCAGATTTTTAACAAGCCGTGAAGGTAAAGTAATTAATGAATTCATTGCCGAAGGCCAATTTGATTTGAAGTTGGCCGAGGAATACCGGGCAAGATATTTTAATCCCCGGCGACTTGATTCTCGGCACATTTTAGAACGGGGCGTGAAAAGAGGCGAGCTAAAAAAGGACTTAGACCTTGAATTATGTATTGACTTAATTTATGGTCCGCTTTTCTATCGTTTATTAGTAACCGGGGAAAAATTAGACGAAGCTTTTATTGAAACATTGATAAACTATGCGTTTGAAGGGATTAAGTCAAGCAAATAGTATTTACCTTACAGATTAGGAGGATAAAGATATGCATGAAGTATTCTCTAATTTAATTGGTAATATAAAATTTGAAGGTACAATTGAAACAGATGCAATAAATTTACTGAACTATTATGGTTGTAGCAGTATCTCGGAACATAGTGTAAAAGTCGCTAATGAGGCCAGACGGCTGGCCAACAGGTTTGGCGCAAATGAGCATCACGCTTCTATAGCTGGCTATCTCCATGATATTAGCGGTATTATCCCAGATACTGAGAAAATCGATGTTTGCAATAAACTGGGAATCGACGTGTTAGCTGAAGAACGAATTGTCCCGGGGCTTTTACATTCGAAAATTTCCAGATTTATGGCAGCTGAGATTTTTAATATCAGCGAACTTGCTATTCTTAGTGCAATTGAATGTCATTCAACATTAAAGCCAAATGCCACTGTGGTAGATATGATATTGTTTATTGCAGATAAGCTGCAATGGGACAGCATACATAATGCATGTTTCATTGAGGATGTTAAAGCCGGCTTAGAGATTTCATTGGAGCATGGAGCTTTTGCATATTTACAGTATTTATATAATCACCGGCAAAAAATGAAGGTTTATCATCCATGGGCTTCTGAGGCGTATACAGATTTGCAAATGAAGTGTAAATAACTCACAGTGGAGAATCCTGCAATTATTGAACGCTAATGCTGATAGAACTATTACTGACACAGAGGAGCTGATCAGTAAATATGCACCAAAGATCGCTCAGATAGCAAAAACGGCAACTGATCAAACAATACAGCAAAACTGTTACTGATTGAATCATAAGCTTGCCGATTAGGCGAAGTTCAGGCTGGGCAGGTGTTGCGCATTGTTGGGCGGACCGGTATTTCTTATAATATACTAGTCTTAATTATCATTTTTAATGGAGGGGAATTTCAGCATGAAAAAAATGGTCGCTTTTATGGGGAGTCCAAGAAAAAATGGCAACACGGCCACCCTTGTTCAAGAAGTTATTCGGGGCGCACAAGAGGCTGGTGCCGAAACAACTATTTTTAACCTGTATGATATGAACATCAAACCCTGCCAAGGATGCCTTGTTTGTCGTAAGACTGGACACTGTGTCATGCAAGATGATTTCCAGAACATGTTTAAGCATATTATTGATGCCGATGTTGTGGTTTTCGGCTCGCCCGTATACATTTGGCAGGTTACAGCTCAAATGAAGCTGTTATGGGATAGACTCTGCGGCTTGTTCGATGAAAACTACAAGCCTAGGTATGCAGCCAAAAGCTTAATCATGGTATATTCCCAAGGAAATCCAAACGCACAGTCTTTTCATACATCCTTTCAAACCAATGAAGCTGTGCTTAAGATGCTTGGCTTAAATGTAGTTGATACCATTTTGGTAACGGGCGGCGGAGACCCCAACACCGCAGCTAATAATAAAGAAGTTTTATTTAAAGCTTATGGAGTAGGAAAAGCAATTTAGCCGACCTGCAATAGTACGTTTCGACCAACCGGACTGGGATCACACCCTAATTTCGGGCCTGTAGGGTCTGCTTAAATTCGCCGTTAGACCTGATACGTAGAACCGTATCACTGGTAACTGCGAAAACCATTGTTATGAAAGATAAATATAAAATACACGAAGTTCCTGCAAAATGATTAACAATTTGCAGGAATTTTGTATTTTTAAGCCACGCCTTTGAAGACAGCTTATGCCATTTTAAATTTATTAATGATATTGAATATCATTATCATTAATGTTATACTTATTCAAGTGTATAGGTTATCCAGTTCAAGTAACCAAGAAATGAACAGCTCTTGCGAAAGGAATGATTGTATTTGGCAACCCAAAGAGATTCCCGTTTTAAACTTTGCCGCCGTTTTGGTGTAAACATTTTCGGTCACCCTAAAGCCCTCAATCGCCTTGAAAAAACAGGTAAGCGAAATAACAAGAAACTCTCTAACTACGGCATTCAGCTACTGGAAAAACAAAAGTTGAAAGCCTATTATGGAGTATTGGAAAAACAGTTTGCCCGATATATGCAAAAAGCCCTAAACAGCCGAGACGTCAGCGGTCTTGTCCTACTAAAAGCGTTGGAATGCCGTCTTGATAATCTGGTCTACCGTATCGGCTTTGCAAATTCCATACGACAAGCACGCCAAGTGGTTAACCATGGCCACATTCGCGTCAATGGAAAACGCGTTGATATTCCGTCCTATGCTGTTGCAGTAGGTGATGTTATCAGCTTGCAGGAGAAATCCCGTAACAACGAAATGTTTGTCAGCAATTTTCGCGACCTCAAATCCTTTGACTTGCCCTATATTGAGAAGAACTATGATGATTTTAGTGGAACTCTGATTCGCCTGCCAAATCGGGAAGAATTGCCAATTGAAGTCAACGAAATTCATATTATCGAGTTGTATTCGCGCTAAGTAGAGACAATCAACCCCTGTGAGGTGTTATAATGTGCAAATACAATAGCCACTATTACTGGGAAGGTACGCTAGCCGGAAAAACGGATGTATGGCAAAGTCATTTTGACGATAAGGCCGATCCTCATCAGGTTTTATTTGTTAACACGGCTCTTATTGATTATCCTAGGAATACCCTGGATAATAACTGGGCTTGCTATCCTGACAGTAAATCATTATTGGGTTTCTTGTTGTACATGTATTTACCGCTGGCCTTCTATTTTATTATTCATGAGGACAATGAGAAGCTGTTAATTCCTATTGCATCCACGCAGGAATTACTGGATTCCATTCAAAAGATGAATAGAGAAGATGCCTCGGCAATGTTTTCTGCGATAGAAGAGCTGGTTAGCTTCTGGGAGTTAAATGAAAGTGCTTGCCGTACGGCTCTACAACATTTTTGCCGTCGTTTTAACGAAAACTGGTCCGGTGACAACACCATTTTACATATTGGTTTATTTACCAGCACACAAGCAATCGCTCATCATATTTTGGAAGAGCAAGAATTTCCGGAAGTGCTGGAAGAAGATATTGGACTTACTCCCCGGCAGCTAAAAGAACTGTGCGAGAAATTCTATTCCGATACCTTCACTCGCAAAACGTTTGTTAAAATTTTAAACAACAAGATTGGCTGCATTATTTAGTTTCTAGTAAAGAAAGCATAAGTTTGTATTTTGCAAATTTATGCTTTCTTTTTATCTTACCTAGTCAGCCAAGGAAAGGCGCCTTTTTAACGATGAAATACCGGTATAAAATTCACACGTGGAGAATCCTGGTTTGTGCTATTTTTCTTTTCATTATGTGTGCAAGCGCCTTTAACCGGGAAACAGAGGCATTTAATCAGGTTAGGACACCTGCGGCCCCGGCTGGTTTAGCGGCAGATATTGCCAGTTCTTCAGTGAACGGGCGGACTGAATATCAGATTAAGACCTTTGATCTTTACTTCCAAAAACATGGCGGCAAGTATCGTATTTCTGTTTCGGTGCCAGTGGGCCCCGTGCCCGCCAATGGTTATCCGGTGATATACCTGCTTGATGGAAACCTGACCTTTCCGATGATGCAGGCTGCCCAGAAGGATATCGGCTTCTGTCCCGTAGTAACGGTTGGTATAGGTTATCCGATTAATTCAGGTATCGACGTCGGCAGGCGTTACTTTGATCTCACACCGCCTACCTCGCCAGAGCTGATCCCCATTGAGGCTATCGGCATGGGGATCTTTGCAACTGGTGGTCGTGACACATTTTTTGTTGCCATCGAAACGGAGCTAAAGCCGGTTATTGAGAGGATTGCGCCGATCGACCGCAACCGGCAGACAATATTCGGACATTCCCTGGCTGGCTTGCTTGTCTTGCATATGCTATATACCTCTCCTACCTCGTTCCAATCTTATGTGGCTGCCGATCCATCAATATGGTGGAATGCCGGTTCAATTCTGACGGAGCACTCCAACTTCATGGAGAGCGAGCGGGCAGGGAATGAAAAAGCACCTGTTCGCCTGTTGATAGAGACCTCCGGCAAACAGGCCCTACGGAAAGGGCTCTCTAAAGATGAAGCAGCCTCACTAGTGAAGTTTCGTTCTGGACTAACGGGAAAGGAGATCGCCGTCACCTTAGGGGGACTATCCGGCCTTCACGTAAGTTTTCAGGAGCAGGTTGACAAAACTCATGGATCCATGTTGCCTTATGCGGTGGCGGATGCTCTTTCTTTTGCCCTGAATTCGTCAAGTTGGGAGGCCTGGTAGCAGCTTATGGGGTCTACCATGGTAATTGTGAGCCATGCCCCAAAAAAAATGATATAATAAAAAATAGACGAGGGTGTGGCTCATGGGGTTAGTTTCTCACGCAAGTGAGATAACTCAGCTCTGAAATGCCGCCCTCGTTTTTTTTGTTATCTGTGACGTTAACCGGGATGATGCCATTCCTGCGGGAAGTGGCTCTGATAGTAGACGTAACGTTAGATAACGACAAGGGTAGTAGACGTAAAATAGGCGGAGGGGAAAATATGCAACAACAACAGTTGTTAGTTGGTGTGGACGTAGGATGTCATAAGCATAATGTCGCCATCGGTGGGCCCAATGGAATGATTGATCAGTTTGAAATCACTCATGATTCTCGTGGTTTTTCATATTTTTTTAATCAAATCGCTGAGCAGGCTAGGCGACAAGAACTATCGACTGTCGTTGTGGGTATGGAAGGAACAAACGGCTATGCTTGACCATTAGATCAAATGATTAACAGGAAAGGATATCAGCTTTTAAACGTCAACAATCTAAAGCTTGCACGTTTTAAAGAAATTTTTGCAGCACCAGCGAAGACAGATCGAATTGATGCACAGCAGATTCTCACTCTTATGATGATGGCTCCTTTTATGGAGCAAGTTAAAAAATCACTACAGATAGTACCTACTATTAGCGAAGTCGAAATGCAATTGAAACGGATCAGTCGCCGTCGCAGGCAATTAGTGCGGGAAAAAGTGATTTTGCAAAATCGCATGCAAGCAGATCTTCAATCTGTTTGCCCTGGATTTCTCGATATCATCAAGCAAGTCGATGCTTTATATGTATTACGTTTTTTAAGCTTTCGTTCCGACTTACGCCAATTAGCCAGACTCAGACCAGCCACTGTGCAAAGTATTTATGGAATTGGCAAAACGATTGCAAAGAGACTGGCACAGTGGCAAGAAACAGCTACTTTCGGAGTTGAAATTGCATGGGTAGGACCCATGATTGCGGAAGATGCTAAGCGAATTTTAGAACTAAAAACAAAGATAGATCTTCTGGAAGCACAGATGAAAATACTAGTTGACCAATCTTCATTAGCTACTCTTTTACTCAGCATACCTGGTTTGGGTGTTGTTTGTGCCGCAGAAATAGCTGCTGAAATGGGAACGATAGCGAGGTTTGATTCGGAAGCCGGATTAGCTATCTATTTAGGCATGGCTCCCCTTGATAACAGTTCTGGAAAATATAAAGGCACGAAGTCACCCCGCCAGGTGAACAAACGTGCCAAAGCAGCCATGATGGTAGTCTTAGGACACCACATTCGCATCGTAGATGAGTCGAAGTCATATTATGAAAAGAAACGGGCTGAAGGGAAAAGTTACAACCAAGCCTTACGGTCCCTAGGACGTCATCTGACCCGAGTAATATGGAGAATGGTTAAGAACAATCGACTCTACGAAGCAAAGACCAAAGCATCTACTGCTGCCTAAAAAAATTGTACTACTTTTTAGGCTGGGTGACTATCTGCTTTTTTCTCTATACTACATAATAAGGCGACCATTTGTTGATGACTTTTTAAACAAAACAATTGACAAAACCAGCGGGATGTTCAGGCTTGACTTTTCAAAAATATGACTTATTTCATGATTATTCACTAATTTGTGCGAGAAACGGGGTATAAGTCAATAAAATCAAATAAGTCAAGCCTGACCCCAGAGTTACCATGAAGACGTGGTGACTATCTGGGACTTAACTGGAGGCAGCCAGATCGATACCTTGATCGGTCCTGTTTACGAGCAGCCGATAGCCGATGTGGCGTATAGTCCGGACGGTAAGTATTTGCTGTGGCGAACGGACAGTATCTCAAATTATATAATATGAAGAAGAACGGGGAATAAAATAGAACAGAGACCTGTTCAGTACCCAAAGGAAACCATTACCCACAGCCGATTATATGGTCATAAAACGGTCATAGGTTTATAGTAAAAAGGTCGTATATACGATGTCGTTTTTTTGTCTGAGAGACAAATTTTACGCAGTGCCTATTTTATCTTAAAACAGAGGATAGACTGACGGCGGGTAACAGTATTAGCAAGGCCGCGCCGGGCGACGACTGGGAAAAGATAAGCACGAGCGGCGCCACAAGGGAAAATACGACGATTAAGTAAGCGGGTAGCAGGGAGGATATTTTCCTCACCTAAGATTTCCGCGAGGGGGAGTGTCAATATTTTTAATTGTTTTATACCTTGGGTATTTCGAAAACTCGTTAACTAATTCCGTAGAATCCTTCATCCTGCTAAAATCGTCTTCTGTTAAGATTATCTGAGATAGTAATTGACCGCTTTTTTTATACTTATCGCTTTCCACAAAGCCCAGTTCAACCGACATAATTCCATTCAATCCAACCCGTGCAATGGCCTTCTGTCCCTCGGCGGCGAATTCCGGTGCAAAATACGCTATGCTGATTGAATAGTGTAAGATTCCCGCTCTTTGCATTTCCGTTATAAACGCATATATTTTCTTTGCTTCTTCTACCTTGTTAGCTTCATTAATGTTACAAAAGAAAATTAATTGGAATGACTGTATAGTCTTCTTATCTTGAGTAACTCCTGGGTTGGTCAGCAATGTTTCAAAATAAGATGGAGTCATACCAAACTTTTGGCTTTTAAAATATTCTGGCATTAATATTGTTGCTTCTATAGAAGTTGGTCGTAAGAAAATCGTCTTGGCCACTTCTTCAAATCTGGTTGTAACCTCCCGGCTCCATTTTAGATCTAAGTAAGAATAGCTGAAATAGTCATGGAGATGAAAAGACGCTTCTGAGTATTTCGAATCCGGTTGCTCAACAAATCTCTGCACAACAAATTCAATAGGCGGATCATCTCTTGATTCAACATATGTCCTTATGAGTTGCTTGCTATAACCTGAAAGTCTGAAGTACTCCACTTTTTTTATCGCAAAGTCTTGTCCGTATTTTTCCTTCAAATATTCTGCGACAGTCTTTCTTTCCAGTTTAAATTCATTACTTTCTCCCACCTCAGGGAAAATAAAAATTAGACACAGTAAAGATATTATGC
>DATMXV010000380.1:0-4807 GCA_035561335.1 Desulfitobacteriaceae bacterium | reverse complement strand
TCCTTAATTTTCGGCACGTTCTTTGCATTAAACTTTTTTGAATAATCAAAAATTTGTTGATAACGGGGCTTTGTTAAGATGTTCCGACGTCAGAAAAAAATGGGAGGTTGACTTTAATGAGTAAAAGACTGGAAGGAAAAGTAGCAATTATTACCGGTGGGGCACGTGGCCTGGGTCAGTCTATGGCCGAATTATTTGCCAGTGAAGGGGCTAAAGTTGTTGCTTGCGACATGGAAGATTTAGCTTACAAGAACGACAGTGTTGAGGGCTATAAACTCAATGTAACCGATGTGGAAGGCTGTAAAAAATGTGCCGACTATGTCAAAGAAAAATATGGCAAAATTGACATTTTGGTTAACAATGCCGGGATCACAAGAGATGCGCTGACAGCTAAAATGACCGACGATCAATGGAACCTCGTTATCGATATCAATTTGAAAGGTGTCTTTAACCTGACCCGTTTTGTTGGTCCTATGATGTCTGCGGCTAAATCAGGATCCATTATTAATATCTCTTCAGTTGTCGGTGAGTTCGGTAATATTGGCCAATCCAATTATGCTGCCACCAAAGCCGGCGTTGTCGCCATGGCGAAGAGCTGGGCAAAAGAATTCGCCCGGAAGGGAGAGGCTGTCAGGGTTAATGCTATCGCTCCGGGATACATTATGACAGATATTCTGAAGACTGTTCCCCAAAATCTCCTTGATGGCTTTGCCAAAACAACCATGCTGGGAAGATTGGGACAACCGATCGAAATCGCCAAGGCCGCTCTGTTCCTGGCATCCGATGACGCTTCTTACATTACCGGCCATCTCCTCAGTGTAAACGGTGGTATGAGACTGTAAACAGGAGATAGTGAATATTTAATAATTGCAGCCGCCTAGGGAAAAATTTCCTTAGCCGGCTTTTTTAATAAACTTCCTTGGTAATTAAAATAGAATTTACCCTGTTTAACGAGGAAAATGTAGAGTTGATTGAGCGAATAATTTTAATATCATACTTCCGGCCTCTTATTTAGACAATATATTACAAATTAATAAATTATATTTTCTTGTTGATCTGACACTGTTGGATATAAACTATCCATAAGATGTAAATATGGGAGGCTGGAGATGGAAGATAAGCTTCTGAAAAGAATTGAAAGATTACGCAAGAAGCTCGTCAAGTTTGGTAATCGAAACCTGACAGATCCGGAAGTTGTGCTGGTAAGCCAACAATTGGATAGTTTGCTTAATCAGTACTACAGAATAACCCGTTACCAACAATTATGTTTTTGGTGATTATTGTCTGATCTGATTGATTAATTGTTAGAATACAGGGGGGAGCCGTTTAATTATCTAAGGGGGTTTCAGATGAAGGTATTACATAGGGGAGATATGGGACTCGAAATATGTATAAACGAATTTGTTGTCTCCAATAACATTAATACCAAAGAAGATATTCCAATTGAATTTTTACGGTATCTGCGTCAGAACAGGTTAAAAATTGAAGATGGCCATTTGGTTAATGATTTATTTGATTTGATTGAAAAGAAGTTAAACATGCAATAGGTTATGGCTGGTTATGATTAAACAGCCTTTGGTTCGGACTTCCAGCGGACCGGGGCTGTTTAATTTTTACCTGGCGCCTTTCGGAATGCAGAATATAGATGTTGTTTTTGGTTAAAAATAATCTCTATATTTAATAGGACTTTTTAGTTATACTAAAAACAGAAAGGGGGTTGTGAAAAATGCATTTTAGTGATGAAATGAAAAAGGTTTTTTTAGCGGGAATTGGCGCCCTTGCCACAACGGCCGAAAAAACGAAAGAAGTTATTGAAACATTAATCGAAAAAGGTGAGATTACCGTAGAACAAGGCAAAATCATTAATGAAGAATTAAAACGGAACCTTGTCCGGAATAAGAATAAACATTCCCCCGGCAAAAACCTGGAAGATCTCCTGGAAAAGCTGAACACTCTTAATAAGGATGAATTATTAGCTGTCAAAGAGAAGCTTTTGGAGATGGAAAAAGATGATAAGCAAGACAAAATCGACTGAAAACAATCAGGGTATTGGAAGTAAAAAAAATACTGCCAGATTAAGGGAAATGCTGAGCGCGCTTAAACGCCATGGCATAATCCACGGCGTTTCCCCTGAAAAACTAAAATTAATCCTGGAAGACCTTGGTCCGACTTATGTTAAGCTTGGGCAGCTTATGTCCATGCGTAATGAACTGCTGCCCAAAGATTACTGCCATGCTTTGGCAGAGCTGAGAACTGATGTAAAACCAATTCCTTATGAGGAGATTACCAGGATTATTGAAGCTGAATATGCGCAAAGCGCTGCTGAAATTTTTTTAAAAATATTTCCGGAATGTTTAGGCTCGGCATCCATAGCCCAAGTGCATAAATGTATCTTGAAAAACGGGAAAACTGTTGTGCTTAAAATCCAGCGTCCCGGGATTTATGAAACAATGGAACGGGATATCAGGTTATTGAAAAATGCCCTTTCTTTACTGAAAATACTCAACATTAATGTTGGCAGAATTGACTTCAAGATGTTTATTGATGAAATGTGGACTGCCGCTCAACAGGAAATGGATTTTATTGCCGAGGCCAACTATATCAGGGAGTTTACTGAGCTGAATGCAGATATTGCCTATGTAACTTTCCCTCATGTTGAATGGAATTTGACCACACCAAGAGTTCTGGTAATGGAATATATTGACGGCGTTCAAATTGACGACCTGGAAAATCTGAAAGTACTCGGCTATGACCTGAATGAAATAGGAATTAAATTAGCGGAAAACTATGTAAAACAAATCGTTGATGATGGATTATTCCATGCTGATCCTCATCCCGGGAACATTTATATCCGTGAGGGAAAGATAGTTTGGATCGATCTGGGTATGGTAGGCAGGATTAATCACCATGACAGGATGCTTTTGAAAAAAATAATCCAGGCAATAGTCCGGCAGGATATTGAAGGTTTAAAGGAATTATTCTTGACCATGGATACAATTAAAGGCAAGGTTAACCATCCCAAGCTCTATGAGGATATTGAAAGCCTGCTTACACGTTATGGTAATATGGACCTTGCCAGTCTGCAACTTGCTAAAATTATGGAAGAGGTAAAAGATATCCTTGACTTCCATCAGATATCCTTACCCCGGGGGATCTCCATGCTCGGACGGGGGATGATTACCATAGAGGGAATCCTGGCTGTTTATTGTCCTCAGGTAAATTTGATCCAAATTATGGCTAATCATATTTCAGGCAAGTTACTAAAAGAAACAGAATTAAAACAGGAATTGATGGCGACAACTCTGTTAATGAATAGTTTTGTCAGAAACAGTTTAACCTTACCGGAACAATTCTCGAATATTATCAAGATGGCTCTGAGAGGACAAGCAAAAATAAATATTGAATTATCCAGTTCCGCTCAATTTGCCCGCCGGGCTGATATTTTCATAGACAAGCTGATAATTTGTCTTCTCAGTGCCTCTTTCATAATCGGTTCAAGTATCTTGAGTGCTTCCCAGATAACCCCCGGTTTATTCGGCATACCGCTTTTAGGATTAGCCGGCTATGTTATTGCTTTGATTTTAGCCGGCTGGCTTATTATAAAAATTATTCGCAGCAAAGAGTCAAAAAAATAAAGGGGTTAACAAGGATTCTTCCTGTTAGATACCAGCAAGCTTCACGAATTCCTCAAGCGGACGCCGGGTTGTCAGATATTTATTTTGGATGCTTTCAGGATCACCGTAGCCTAAGGCGATAGCGATTACAATCTTAAGATCGTCAGGGATTTGCAGTTCCCGGCGAATGATTTCAGGATAGCCGGCCATCAGGATTGCCGGGATTGTATTAAGCCCGTAATGCTGAGCGGCCAGCATCAGGCTTTGGGAAACTGAACCAAGATCGAAAAGTGACCAGAGCGATAATTCCCGGTCCATACAGGCAAAAATAACGACAGGGGCATCAAAAAAACGGAGATTATCCTTGAAAACTTCAAAGCGTGCTTCCTTATCCTCCCTTTCAATGCCTAATGCGGCAAAACGCTCTACACCCAAGGTGAAGATGCGTTTTTTATGCTCTTTGGGCCAGGATTGCGGATAGGGAATATCCGGATTTTGGGGTACACCCTGCTCATAACTTTCCAAGTACTTTTGACGCAGGTGGACTAATGGTTTGCCTGCCGCGACATAGAATTCCCAGGGTTGCGTATTAGCCCACGAAGGAGCGTAATTCGCGGCCTCCAATATTTTGAGGATAGTTTCGCGGTCTACAGCCAATGGTTTATAGGCCCGGGTGCTGTGACGTGCTTGCAATGCTTCCAGGATATTCAAAATAAATCCCTCCTTAAATTATGGTTTTGTCTTGTTTCCGGCATTATTCCCCGGAAATAACATTTAGGATTTTAACGGGTTTATTGGTTTTTTTTGCCTGTTAAGCGTTGATATGCTTTTTTGATACTCCAGAAGGCTGCCTGCAGAAGAAGGTAGGTAAAGAAGGCAATAATGAAACCCCATAAGCCGCCGGCAATATCCGATAATTCCATTCTACCGCGGCCGGTTATTTTTTGTTCTATTTCGATCGCAAAAACTACAACCACTAAAACAGTAAAGGTATAAATGAAGGAAATTGCTTCTATGCTGTAGCGGGCAAGAAACCTGAACAGGAGGTTTACTATTATAAAGAGGACTAAGCCAACAAGCCCAATAACAATAAAATGCAATTGCCTGTCATCCAGGTTGAAGTGCAGCGAACCGGAGAAGTGGAGTAATCTGTCATGGATATAGTTAATTACTAAGGCAATATATTTCAAGAC
>DATMXV010000379.1:0-15380 GCA_035561335.1 Desulfitobacteriaceae bacterium | reverse complement strand
CCAAAGCAAAAGATTACCTCATATTTTAGATAAATAATCTTAGCACATTTTGGATAAATATTATCGAGCTTTTAGTCCCGGCGATATAGGAACAAGGTCCTATTTGAGTCGGGATAAATATTAAAAGTTGCCGGATGAAGTGATTTTTGAGATACTATAAATATAAATCTCCGAAATAGAAGGAGGCTAGTTTTGTTGCATAAAGTAAGAAGAATATATGTGGAAAAAAAGCAGGGTTTTGATATTGAAGCCCAGGGTTTATTTGCTGATCTTAGGGAAAACCTGGGTATTGAAGGGCTGAAAAGGGTCAGGATCCTGAATCGTTATGATATTACAGGTATTTCTGATGAAGAATATCGAAAATCCCTGACTATAATTTTTGCTGAACCACCTGTCGATTCTGTTTCTGAGGAAAAATTTCAGGCAGCTGCCGGGGACAGGGTTTTTGCTTTGGAGTACCTGCCGGGGCAATATGACCAGAGGGCTGATTCTGCTGCTCAATGTGTCCAGATTCTTACCCAGAAGGAGCGTCCTGAGATTCTTTCAGCCAAACTGATTGTCCTTCAGGGTAATTTAACAGATCAGGAATTCATAAAGATCAAGGAGTATTGCATTAATCCTGTGGAAGCGCGTGAAGCCTCTTTGCTTAAGCCGGAAAGCCTTTCTGCTGAAGTTGTTCTGCCGGAAGATGTCCGGATCCTGGAGGATTTTACCGCTATCCCATTACAGGAACTGCAGGAGCTTTGGTCGGAATTGGGCTTGGCTATGAGTTTTGAGGATTTGCAATTTATTCAATCCTATTTCAAAGACAAGGAACGAAGGGACCCGAGTCTGACGGAAATCAGGGTTATAGATACTTACTGGTCTGACCATTGCCGGCATACTACTTTTTTAACCAGAATTGAAAAGGTAATTGTTAAAGAAGGCCGTTTCTCAGACTTATTTAAGTCTGCTTATCGCTCTTACCTGGAATCACGGGCCAATGTTTATGGTGACAAGATCCAGACAAAAGATGTTTGTCTGATGGACATCGCGATGATGGGTATGAAGGAACTCAGGAAAAAAGGTCAGCTTGAGGATTTGGATGAATCCGACGAAATTAATGCCTGCAGTATTGTTGTTAAGGCTGAAGCAGACGGACAGCCTGAAGAATGGCTGGTTATGTTTAAAAATGAAACTCATAACCATCCTACAGAGATTGAGCCTTTCGGGGGAGCGGCCACTTGTTTGGGAGGAGCCATCAGGGACCCGTTATCGGGGCGGACCTATGTCTATCAGGCTATGCGGGTGACCGGCAGTGCTGATCCCAGGACGAAGGTTTCTGAAACATTGCCTGGTAAATTGCCGCAACGTAAGATTACCACCGGCGCGGCTGCCGGGTATAGTTCCTATGGCAATCAGATCGGGATTGCCACCGGACAGGTAACGGAAGTTTATGATGAGGGTTTTGTTGCCAAGAGAATGGAGATAGGAGCTGTAATTGGCGCCGCGCCCCGCCGGAATGTTGTGCGGAAGCGTCCTGAGGCAGGGGATGTTGTTATTCTGGTGGGAGGCAGGACAGGACGGGATGGCTGCGGAGGGGCGACAGGTTCATCCAAGGAACATACCCTGGAATCACTGCTTACCTGCGGAGCAGAGGTGCAAAAAGGCAATCCGCCGACAGAACGGAAGATCCAAAGGCTTTTCCGTAATCCCCAGGCCAGTACTTTGATAAAAAAATGCAATGATTTCGGGGCCGGCGGTGTTTCTGTTGCTATCGGTGAATTGACAGAAGGTTTAGACATTAATCTTGACGCTGTACCTAAAAAATATGAGGGACTTGACGGCACAGAACTGGCTATTTCCGAATCACAGGAACGGATGGCCGTCCTTATTGCTCCGGAGGATGTTCAGGAGTTTAAGCGTTTGGCCCGGGAGGAAAACCTGGAAGTTACAGTTGTGGCCAGGGTTACTTCCGACCGGAGGCTGAAAATGTCCTGGCGAAACCGCTTAATTGTCGATATCAGCAGGGACTTTTTAGATACTAATGGGATTAAACAAAAAATCTCGGTTAAGGTTGGATCCCCTGAGGAAGGCCAAAACTTTTTCAGGCGGATTCCGGCAGCTTTAAACAGAGAGCCGGCCGATCTCAAGCAGACTTGGCTGCATAATCTGACGGATTTAAATGTTTGCAGCCAAAAAGGATTGGTAGAACGGTTTGACAGTACGATCGGAGCAGGCACTGTTTTGCTGCCTTTTGGTGGAAAGTACCAGGCTGCACCCGCTGAAGGTATGGTGGCTAAACTGCCTGTGCTGCATGGTGAAACCAATACTGCCACAGTGATGACCTATGGTTATAATCCTTTACTGTCTAAATGGAGCCCCTTTCATGGCGCTCTCTATGCAGTTGTTGAGGCGGTAAGCAAAGTTGTGGCCCTGGGCGGAGATTACAGGGATGTACGGCTGACACTCCAGGAATATTTTGAAAAATTAGGTCAGGATGCTGAAAAGTGGGGGAAACCTTTTGCTGCTTTATTAGGGGCTTTTTATGCTCAGAAGCAATTGGGGATCCCGGCGATCGGCGGCAAGGACAGTATGTCGGGGACCTTTATGGATTTAAATGTGCCTCCTACTTTAGTAGCCTTTGCTGTGGCGGTACTTGATGCCCGGAAGGTTGTTTCCCAGGAATTCAAAAGAATAAACAGCCAGGTTGTTCTGCTTCCGGCTGTCCGGAATAAGCAGGAATTGCCTGATTTTGAGATATTGGCTGCTAACTTTACCAAAGTTAAGGAATTAATTGGCAGCGGTTATGTCCTGGCTTCACATACTGTAAAAATGGGAGGACTGGCAGCCGCACTCAGCAAGATGGCTTTTGGTAATCAAATTGGCTTTAAGTTTACCAGTCAGATCGAACCGGAGAGTTTGTTCAGGGCTGATTATGGTTCTATTATTCTGGAAATTACTGATAAGGCTGATTTGCCTGCTCTGTTTGATGAAGTTCAGTATCTTGAACTTGGAAGAACCCAGGAAAATGAGGGTATTTGGGTTAATGATGTGGAAATTTCCCTGAAAGAAGCTCAAACAGCCTGGGAACAGCCGCTGGAGAAGATTTTTCCCACCCAAACTGAAACTGTTACCGGACCGCGCCTTATCAGTTATGATAGGAGGAATACAGACAAACCAAGGATTAAAACAGCTAAACCCCGTATTTTTATTCCGGTTTTTCCGGGTACGAACTGTGAGTATGATTCAGCCAGGGCTTTTGCTAAGGCGGGTGGGCAGGCGGAGACTTTGGTGATCAGAAACCTCTCTGCAGCTGATGTGGAACAGTCTATTGCCGAAATTGTTAAAGGTGTTGCCCAATCTCAGATTATAATGCTCCCCGGTGGGTTCAGCGCCGGTGATGAACCTGATGGTTCCGGTAAATTTATTGCCGCTATGTTCAGGAATCCCCGGATTAAAGAAGCGGTAACCGAATTCCTGCAAATGAGGGACGGATTAATTTTAGGTATTTGTAATGGTTTTCAGGCCCTTATCAAACTGGGCCTGGTACCATACGGAGAGATCAGGGAAATCGACCAGGATTGCCCGACTTTGACGTTTAATAAAATCGGCCGGCATATATCCTGTATGGTTCAGACTAAAGTAGTCTCCACCCTATCCCCTTGGTTCAGCGGGATGGAACTGGGTTCAATCCATACGATCCCCATTTCTCATGGTGAAGGCAGATTTGTGGCTAACGAGGATGTTATTGAAGACCTGATAAGCAAAGGCCAAATTGCTACTCAATATGTAGATTTAGCCGGTCAGCCCAGCAGTAATATCCGATTTTCGCCTAATGGCTCATTTGAAGCTATTGAAGGAATTACCAGCCCGGATGGCCGTATTCTAGGGAAAATGGGACATTCGGAGAGAACGGGTTCCCACGTGGGTTTGAATATTCCGGGAAATAAGGAACAAGGAATTTTTGCAGCCGGGGTCAACTATTTTGCTTAAAACAAAAACAAGGCGGTGAGGGGAAATTTTCGAGGTTGTTTTTTTGATAGCTTTATTACAGCTTGTTTTGCTGGGGACTGTTATTTTTTTTGAAAACAGGGACCCGGCAAGAACTATAGTGTGGCTGCTGATTCTCGGTGCCCTGCCTGTTATTGGCGCCCTTCTTTATTTGGTATTTGGCAGGGTTGTCCGGAAACGAAAATTTTTTCGCCGCCGGCATAATGGCAAAAACAGGCTGGAACAAATTCTGCAAACCAAGCATAATGTCCTGACTGTTGAGGATATCAGCCGGGAAGGGGCTTTACTGCACAAAACAAAATTGGTCAGACTCTTGTTAAGAGATAATCTGGCCCCTCTGACAGTAGACAACCATTCGGAAGTCTTGACTAATGGGGAAGAAACATTTGAGGCTATCTTTGCGGCCCTGAATAATGCCCAAAACCATATTCATTTGGAGTATTATATTTTTAAGGATGATATTGTGGGCAGGAATATCCAGAATATCTTGATTCAAAAAGCACATGAAGGGATTAAAGTCAGGGTTTTGCTTGATGGTTTGGGAAGTATACCGATGTCTAAACGCGTGCATAAATTAAAAAAAGCCGGAGTTGAAACAGAATGGTTTGCCCCGATAAGATTTCCGTTTTTAACTAGCCGGCTTAATTTACGTAATCACCGCAAAATTATTGTTATTGATGGCCAGGCAGGATTTATTGGGGGGTTGAATATCGGTGATGAGTATTTATCCCGCAGTAAACGTTTTGGGTTTTGGCGGGATACTTTTTTAAAATTGGAAGGGGAGTCGGTACACTTATTGCAGAAAGTATTTTTGCGTGACTGGTATTATGCTTGCCGTAAAAATGTACATGGACACAGGTATTTTCCGAAACCAAAACCGGCCGGAAACCAGCTCGTTCAGATTGCGGCCAGCGGCCCGGATTCTGATAGGGAGTCTATTCTGCAGGTTTTGTTTATTTCCATGGCCGCCGCGGAGAAATATATTTATATCGAAACACCCTATTTTATTCCCGACGAAAGTACATTGATGTCGTTAAAAACAGCAGCCCTGAGTGGTTTGGATGTGAGGATTATTACCCAAGGTATTCCTGATCATCAGCTGACATATTGGGCTTCCTCTTCTTATTTCGAACGGTTGCTGGCTGCGGGTGTGCGGATCTACAGATATACCAAAGGAATCCTTCACGCCAAGGTCTTAATTGTAGACGGGCAATTAGGGAGTGTTGGCTCGACGAACTTTGATACCCGCAGTTTTCGTTTGAATTTTGAGATAAGCGCCTTTATCTACCACAGGGATTTTGCTATGCGTCTGGAAAAGGATTTTTATCAGGACCTGGAGGACAGCGAGGAAATCATCCTTGAAGAATTCGTGGAGCGTCCCTGGACAGATAAATTTAAAGAATCCAGTGCCCGTTTGTTGTCACCTTTATTATAATAATTATTTTCCCTTTTACCCGGCCGAATAAAAAAACCCCCTCGCATAAGGAGGGGGTAAAGAGGTGATAAGGATTTCGAAAGAAGTGATTCAGATATATTATAATATTAGTTTGTTACCGTTTTATTAAAATTTGTATTAAGAATTGTAAAATTTCCTCAAAAGAAAAGGTTAAAACCTGGATGACAAGAATGCTGTTAAATATAACATTGGGGGTGTTTTATCTTGGAACAACAAGAAAAGACTATCGCTGCTTCTGCAACAACTCTTAGTCAAATCATTCTGCCTTCCCAGACAAATCCGGCAGGAACTGCCCATGGCGGGGAACTCTTGAAAATGATGGACAATTGTGCATATGCCTGTGCAACTAAGCATGCCCGGGCCGTAGTTGTCACAGCCGGAATTGACAACATTCATTTTCACGCCCCCATATTTATGGGGAACCAGGCAATTTGCAAGGCCCATCTTTGTTATGTTTCAAACCGTTCTATGGAAATTGCCGTAAGCATTGAAGCAGAGGATTTAATGGCAGGCACAAAAAATTGTTGTATGACAGCCTTTTTTATTTTTGTTGCCTTAGATGAAAATATGCAGCCTAAGCAACTTGATCCCCTTATTCTGCAAAACGAAATAGAACGGCAGGAATTTGAAGCAGGAAAAGCCAGAATGGCTGTCCGTAAGGAAACCCCAAAACTTTGCTGGATATCTTTATATTAAAGAATCAAAGAATAACTCCGCCTAATACCGGAGTGAGTAGCTCCGGAGCACGGTGAACGTGCACTGGTATCTCCCGGAGTAGGATAATAGTTTAACCAATATTAATTCCTTTCTCGGCTTTACTGTGCACATACCTGGTCAACTCTGCAGTCATCTCATAATAATTGAAAGGGGTAATCAGGTAAATTCCTTTAAAATACCTCATGGCGGCATCAAGCAATTCTTTACTGATAATGATACCTTCTTCCCTGCCGGCAATTCCCTGCAGGCCGTGCATTCTTTTTAAGGAATCAGGCGACAACTTAATGCCCGGTACCTCATTATGCAGGAATTCGGCGTTACGCTGGCCGGTTAAGGGCATTATCCCGATAAAAACCGGAATGCCAATGTGTTTTGTCGCATCGTAAATCCTGCTGATTGTTGGAGAGTCGTAGACGGGTTGGGTCATAACATAATCTGCTCCTGCTTCAACTTTACGTTCCAGTCTCTTGATAGCTGTTTCCAGGTTAAGCACATAGGGATTAAAGGCAGTACCGACAACGAATTTTGCCTGTTGTTTCAGGACCTGCCCGGAAAATGAGATGCCCTCATTAAGCTGTTTGGTTAAGCGGATTAATTCAAAGGAGTTGACATCAAACACCGAACTGGCCCCGGGTAAATCCCCCACATGGGATGGATCGCCGGTAATAATAAGTACGTGGTTAATACCCAAGGCATCCAAACCCATTAAATAGGACTGCTGTCCGATCAAATTGCGGTCGCGGCAAGTGATATGCAGCAGGGGCTCTATGTTATAGCGGCCTTTCATAATTGATCCCAAGGCCAGATTGCTCATCCGCACGTTAGCCAGGGAATTTTCGGCTAAAGTGACAGCAGCGGCGCCTGCCTTATGCAGTTCACGACAACCGTGCAAAAAGTCTTCTGTGTTTAAATCCTTAGGCGGATCAAGCTCAACGATAACAGTATGCCGTCGCTTTACTAAATCAACAATACTATCTTTTTCCTGTTTGTGCACCTGGCAGGGGCGCCTTATCTGTTTGTCAGGAGCCGGAGAAAGCAAGGGATTAATCCGGTTAACCGGACTTAAACCGGTTATAGCTCCGGCAATTGCCTTAATATGGGCCGGAGTTGTACCGCAGCACCCACCAATGACCCGTACGCCTTGTTCCCGGAAGCGCAGGGCGCTCTCAGCGAAATATTCCGGTGATGATTTGTACATGTATTCGCCATCGTCATATCCCAAACGTCCGGCATTGGGAAATACGGAAATCGGGGTATCTCCAGGTACCTGGCAGTTTTCCAGGGTACTGAGTATTTCAGCCGGGCCCAGCAGACAATTCAGGCCTACGATATCTGCTCCGGCCTGTTTCAATTCCGCAAAGGCAGAGCTTACGGTATAACCATCACGGGTTTGTCCTGCTTCCAGTAAAGCTAACTGGGCAAAAACCGGCAGGTTTGTTAGCGAGCGTACTACTTCAACTGCCAGCAGCAGTTCCTCAACATCGAGGAATGTTTCCAGCATAAAACCGTCAAGCCCTTCCCTGAGAAGAGCAATCGCCTGCTCTTCAAATTGGCTGCGGTAGCTTTCCAAGGCCTGAGTGCGTACCCTGCCGGCCGTAACAGAACTCATTGCCCCGACAACATAGGCCTTGTTCCCTGCTGCTTTACGGGCCAGGTTTACGGCAGCATGATTAATCTGTGCTACTTTATGTTCCAAACCATACCGGGTTAACCCTTCACGGTTGGCGCCGAATGTATTGGTTTCAAGCAGGTTTGCCCCCGCCTTAAGATATGTTTCATGTACTGAACGAACCAGCCCCGGATTGCTCAGGCATAATTCCTGAATGCAGACGCCAATGGGCAATCCCAGTTTATAAATTTCGGTAGCCATGGCTCCATCCCCAACAAGCAGGGAATGCTGCAGTTTCTGCAATAACGCTGTCATTTTGCTGACACTCCTTCAAAACCCAATTTGGAACCGGATTAAATTTTTCTTTTCTTACTCCTGCTTCTATAACAAAACTTGACAGCAAATTAGGGTTATAGTAAATTTAACTTAATTAGAGGTGATAAAGGAATGGAAGATAATCCTGGTGATAGACGATGCAGTAAGGTGCATTTGTTGATATTAAAAACAATTAATCGGTTGAAAATAAGTTACTACAAAAGGCTGTAAGAAATCCGATTAAAGTGGATTTCCCATGTCTTTTTTTATTTTCAAAATTTGGGGGATGAATTAGTTGTTTACCGAGATTTTGTTTTTAATGCTGCTTATCATGTTGAATGCCTTTTTTGCTGCTTCGGAAATTGCCTTGATTTCTTTAAATGATAATAAAATAAGATTAATGGCTGAGGAAGGAAATAAAAAGGCTAAGTTATTAAAACACTTGTTGAGTGAACCCAGCAGGTTTCTGGCAACAATTCAAATCGGCATTACTCTTGCCGGATTTCTGGCAAGTGCTTTTGCGGCGGAAGGCTTTTCCGAAAGGCTTGTTAACCTTTTTAAATTAACAGGTTTAGCTGTTCCGGATTCCTGGCTGAAAACTATTTCCTTGATCTTGATTACTATGATCTTATCATATTTTACTCTTGTTCTGGGAGAATTGGTCCCCAAAAGATTGGCGATGAAAAAAGCTGAGTCCATATCCATGTTTGTTGTAGGTCCCTTGAATATCCTCTCGGCAGTCTCATCACCGTTTGTAAAGCTGCTTACTCTGTCTACCAACTTTTTTGTTAGGTTATTTGGGGTTGATCCTCATGCAGAAGATGAAAAAGTTACCGAAGAAGAAATTCGCATGATGATAGACGTAGGTGAGGAAAAAGGGACAATACACGAAACAGAAAAGCTGATGATTAACAACATTTTTGAGTTTAATAATAAAACCGTTTCCGACATTATGACCCATAGAACTGAAATCGTTGCCCTTCCTGTGGGAGCAGATCTTGATGAAGTCCTGCGGGTTATCAACACAGAGAAGTATTCGAGAATTCCGGTATATGATGAAAATATTGATGACATTATCGGCTTGTTGCACACAAAGGACCTTATTTATTATCTGACTGATAATAGGATCAGGGAGAAATTTTTTTTAAAGAAAATAATGAGAAAACCGTTTTTTGTCCCGGCTTCCAAAAGAACCGACGAGCTGTTCAAAGAACTCCAGCAAAACAGGATGCATATAGCGGTTATTATTGATGAATACGGAGGAACGGCAGGGATTGTAACTTTAGAAGATTTAATTGAAGAGATAGTTGGAAATATATTTGACGAAGACGATGAAGAAGAAAAACTTTTTGATAAACTGGATGAAAATACATTTTTGATAAATGGTTCCGCCAGTCTGGATGATGTTAAGGATTATCTTAATGTCGAGCTTCCTATAGAGGAATATGAAACATTAAGCGGTTTTGTAATCGGCCAACTGGGCAGGATACCGGAGAGAGACGATAATCCGGTTGTAGAATTTAACGGGTTAGTCTTTAAGGTTGAGGAAGTTGAAGAAAAACGGTTAGCTAAGGTTAAAGTATATAGAGCTTAGGAAGCAATCGGTTTATTTTACTATGATAGTTTATAATTAAACAATAGATATCCGTAAATCAGGAAAAGTCGGTTGGATATTCTTTAACCGGCTTTTTTATTAACCACTTTTTATTAACTAAAGATGAGGTTGGCATTCTCATGTTCCTTTGCTGCCGTTAGTTTTTAAAATTGTTCTATGTTAGAATATGGAGAGAACGAATTGGTTACAAATGGAGTGGTTCAATGTCCTGATGATGTATCTTAGGCAGGATAGCGCTAATTTATGAGGAAATGGAGCAGAGGAATGAAAACTCGAAAGCTGATATTTTGGGGTATAGCGGGGGCGGTAGTTCTTATCCTGATTCCTTACAGTATACCGTTAATTCTGGCCCTTTTAACAACGATTTTGTTGGAACCGTTAGTACTATTTGTGAACCGGCAGTTTAAGGTTGACCGGATCATAGCAGTAACAATTTCATTTATTTTGTTTCTTGGCGTATTTGGCTTAGGCAGTTACCTGGTCGGCACGATCCTGGTGGTGCAAAGTTTGGAATTAGCACAGCGTTTACCTGCTTTATCTGTACAGTTTTTCGATTTGGTAGAAAATAACGTTTGGCGCTGGGAGGATTATTACGCCTCCTTTCCGGCGGAAAGCGGTCTGACAATTCACCAGGTGTTAAGCGGTCTGAAAAGTTCAGCACTCAATACTGCATCAAGTATCGCTAAATGGATACTTGGGGTTGTTGCTTCAGTTCCGAAGCTCCTGCTTAATTCTGTTGTCTACCTGGTTGGGTTATTCTTGCTAAGTTTGGACTTTCCCGGAATCCGCGCAAAATTCATGGGTCTGTTTAGCAGTTCAGCCAGAGAAAAAGTGGAGCTTGTTCTTGCCCAGTTAAGCAAGGCTATTGTTGGATTTTTCTGTGCCCAGTTCATCCTGAGCCTGATTACCTATATACTAGCCTTGCTGGGACTTCTAATTTTAGAGGTAAAATATGCCGCTTTAATTGCTTTCCTGATTGTCCTCGTGGATATTCTCCCCATTGTCGGTACAGGGTCTTTTCTTATGCCGTGGGCGGTCTATAATTTTCTTGCCGGAAATCCACGCTTAGCAATCGGCCTGACAATTCTTTTTGTGGTTATTACAGTAATACGCCGGATTATTGAACCGAAAATTTTAGGTTCAAGTCTTGGGATCAGTGCCTTGGCCGCCTTGATCAGTCTTTACCTTGGCTTTCAGTTAATTGGATTTTTCGGGCTCATTCTTGGACCTGGTGTTGTAATAATCTATGAGGCTTTGCGTAAGGCAGGTTTTATTAAGTTCGAAATAGATTTCTGAAGAAGGAAAAGAGGCAAACACTACTATAACGTTTGACTGTACGCTTTTTGCAAAGTATAATTAATTCAAGCTTATTATAAAATTTTAGAAGGGATGGATTTCCCATGGGAAGTTGTATCGAATAGGAGAATTGGCAGAAGCTGTAAAATTATCGAAACGGACGGTAGATTACTATACTCAGCTTGGATTGCTGACACCATCCAGAACAGAAACAAACTACAGGTATTACTCCGAAGAATCGTTGGAAAGGCTGAAGTTGATCAATTTATACAAAAATGAAAAACTTACTTTGGGAGAAATCCGGGAACGATTCCAAATACTTGATGAACAAAGGGTATCAATCGCTGATTTAGCTCAAATAATGCATGAAATCCGTGAGCAATTACATTCTTTACAAGACAATTTATTGGAATTGAAACCGTTACTGTCCAAGTTAAACGAAAAACAAAAAAAGGTCTTAACCAAACAGATGTTTATTCAATATACTTCTTTGTTTTCTACATTGAGCATTCTATTGGGGGAGAATCAACTATATTAATAATTCCGTTAAGAGTGTGGATAAAATGAGGGAGGTAAAAAATGTTTTTCCATCCGATGGATTTCTTAATCCTGATTGCGTTCGGACTTTCACTTTGGGCACAATTCAAGGTCAAGGGAAACTTTAAAAAATGGTCGGTAGTTCCTGCTTCTTCAGGAATGACCGGTGCCCAGGCGGCACGCGCTTTGCTTGACCGGCAAGGTCTCTATAATGTGCCGGTTAATGCAGTGGGAGGTCGGTTATCCGACCACTACGACCCGCTGAAACGTGCAGTCAGCTTGTCGGAAGATGTGTATTACGGTACTTCGATTGCATCTCTGTCTGTTGCTTGCCACGAAGTTGGGCATGCAATCCAGCATAAGGAATATTTCCCGATGCTGGTTTTACGTCACCGGTTGTTCCCGGTTGTAAACCTGGCTTCCGGGATTGCTCCCTTTCTTCTGATAGGCGGCTTCTTATTGCAGGCTATGAACCTGATCGGTCTTGGAATTATCTTATTCTCGGTTGCCGTTGCTTTTCAGTTAGTGACCCTTCCGGTCGAGTTTAACGCAAGTACCAGAGCAAAAGCGTTGATGGTATCTGAAGGAGTTATCCGTAACGATGAAGAGTATGGAGTTAACAAAGTACTTGGGGCCGCGGCCCTGACTTATGTGGCGGCTGCCTTAATATCTTTACTTGAACTGATCAAGTACGTTATGATATTCTTAAGCAGTCAGGAAGATTAATGTTTTTTTCTTGACAAAAAATATAAAACTATGATAAATTGTCATAAATTAAAGCTATGGAGGCTTTAAATTTGGGATGGACCCAAAAAGGCTGCTTTTTTGAAGCAACTCTTTTTGGGTTTGATTTATTTTGGAGGGATTACATATGCATATGGCAGATGCCTTGATTTCCCCGGTTGTTGGTGGAACTATGTGGGTGGCAACAGCAGGTATTGCAGCATATTCGATTAAAAAGGTCCAAAATGAAATGGATGAAAAGAAAATTCCTCTGATGGGAGTAATGGGGGCTTTTGTATTTGCCGCCCAAATGATTAATTTTTCGATACCGGCAACCGGCTCCAGCGGGCATCTTGGCGGAGGTTTGATTCTGGCAATCCTGCTTGGTCCCTATGCAGGTTTTCTTACCATGGCTTCAATTCTCACAATTCAGGCTTTATTTTTTGCAGACGGAGGTTTATTGGCCTTAGGCTGCAATATCTTTAATCTTGGCTTTTTTACTTGTTTTATTGCTTATCCGTTAATTTATAAGAAAATTATGGGAAAAGGGTATTCCGGCAAACGTATCTTGGGAGCAGCTATGCTTACGGCAATTATTGGTCTCCAACTGGGTGCTTTCGGGGTTGTCCTGGAAACCCTGTTTTCCGGCAAGACTGAACTGCCATTTGGGACCTTTTTATTGCTGATGCAACCGATTCATCTGGCAATTGGGATAGTCGAAGGTCTTGTCACGGCAGCTGTGGCCGCTTTTGTCTGGAAGACACGTCCGGAAATTATGGCAAAGGCAGCCTCGGGAGAGGTTATAGGCAATATATCCCTGAAGAAGGTCCTGGCAGGGCTTGCTGTCGCCGCGGTTATCTCAGGGGTTGTATTATCCTGGTTTGCTTCGGCCAATCCTGATGGACTGGAATGGTCCATGTTTAAGACAGCGGGTACGGCAGAACTGGAAGCTCCGAACGGTATTCATCAGACGCTGTCTGAAATACAGGGTGAAACAGCACTTTTGCCTGATTACAGCTTTAAGACAGGGGCAGATGAAGAAAATACCGGAGAAAGTCAGGAATCCTGGCCGGCTGTAAGTGCCGGAACCAGTGTTGCAGGATTGGTTGGCGGTGGAATGACCCTTGCCTTGGCTGCTTTTATAGGGCTGAGTATAAGTTTGGTTAAGAAAAGAAAGAAAAGATGGCAAACATAATAAATTCTCTGGATAATATGAGGCTCCTGGAAAATCTGTCCAGGAAGAAAACAGCTATTCACCAGCTGCATCCTCTCGTGAAGCTATTAACCACAGTTGGCTATATAACTGTGGTTGTATCTTTTGGCAGATCTGAAATCAGCGGTTTATTGCCGTTTTTTCTTTACCCTCTGCTGGTTTTTATCCTGGCTGAACTGCCTGTTAAACCTCTGTTGATGAGGCTTTTGCTGGTCGAGCCTTTTATTATCGGAATAGGTATCTTAAATCCCTTGTTCGACCGGCAGATCTATTGGCTGGGTGGAATAGCAATTTCCCGAGGGTGGATTACTTTTTCTTCTCTGTTTATTAAGTGCGGGCTTACGGTGACAGCAGCCCTGCTTCTGATTGCAACTACCGGGATGGACGGACTGGCCAAAGCCTTGAGAATGCTTAAATTACCGCGCTTGTTCGTACTGCAGCTTTTATTGACCTATCGTTATATTGCGGTACTTATGGAGGAAGTTATCCTGATCTTAAGGGCCTATCACCTGCGGGCCCCGAGGCAGAAAGGTATTCACAGAAGTGCCTGGGGGTCATTGGCCGGCCAACTTATCCTGCGCACATATGACAGGGCCCAGCGTGTTTACGAAGCAATGTGTTTAAGGGGTTTTACCGGTGATTATTATGTGAAAGAAGACAAAGGAATCAGGTACCGGGACCTGTTGTATTTGGCAGGCTGGGCAGTATTTTTTACAGTAGCCCGGATCTTCAATATCTCCATCCTGCTGGGTTCATGGCTGACAGGAGTGATAAAATGAAACAGCAACAACTGTTGCTAAGGGATATTCATTATAGTTACCCTGATGGATTTCAGGCCATAAACGGGCTCTCTTTCAGTATCCGCCAGGGAGAATCCGTAGGAATTATCGGGGCTAATGGCGCCGGAAAATCTACCTTGTTAATGCTGCTTATGGGCATTCTTTTCCCCAGCCGGGGAGAAATCCTTTTGAGGAAGATGCCGGTGACTAAAAAGACGCTGCCAAAACTGCGGGAAAAGCTGGGAATGGTATTCCAGGACCCGGATGATCAGTTGTTTATGACAACTGTATATGATGATGTGGCCTTTGGTCCCCGCAATTATAAACTGGATGAAACGGAAGTTAAACTTAGAGTTGAGCGGTCCTTAGAACTGGTTGGGATATCGCATTTGTATGACCGGGCGCCCTTCAAACTATCGGAAGGTCAAAAACGTGCCGCAGCCATTGCCTCAATCCTCTCCATGCAGCCTGAGATTTTGGTGATGGATGAACCAACTGCCGCCCTTGATCCCAAATCCAGAAGAAAAGTTATGAATCTGCTCCATAATATTGGACAAACTAAAATAATTACAAGTCATGATTTGGATATGGTCTTTGACCTTTGTGAGAGGACCATCGTTCTGAAAAACGGTGTAATTGCTGCCGATGGACTGACATCAGAAATTCTTGCCGATGCCGGGTTGATGGAAGCCTGTGGCCTTGAATTACCGCCGGCATTGCAAAATTGTCCTCTTTGTGGATCAAAAAAGTCCGGGATTCAGGTTTGATTTACTATTTTAAAGGTATTCCTAACTTTCGTAATAAAGGGCTAGTCGCATAACGAAGGATAGGCAACCCTACGCGTTTTAATAATGGTAAACCAACATGTTGGAAAAGCGGAGGTCCTATTTTTTTAGCCAGAGGCGGCCATACTTGGCGGGCTATACTTGGTCCGAATTGCCTGATCAAGGGCGGCCCGATTCGTTTTATCAGCTCAAAACCCTGTTTTGCTAAGACTGGATCCATGGTTAAACCTCCTTTAACTCATAAAACTTCACTACAAATTATGTATTTGATGCAAAAATGTTCCAGATAATATCTCCGATATTGTATTTTCTGTTACTTATCACCTTGACAATGTCTCAGGA
>DATMXV010000378.1:0-3412 GCA_035561335.1 Desulfitobacteriaceae bacterium | reverse complement strand
TAAATTTGCCATGGAAAAAAGGGTTATGGCCATCCCTTCGTAGTAACTGATTTTTTCGGTTATCATCAGGGCCTTGCGGTATTGAACGGCCGCTTCCACATATTCACCATTTTTGATGTGCGCGATCGCTCCATTATGAAGTCCTTTTATTTCGTGAGCAATTTCCCGTAACACCAGATCATCCATTTATGTCACTGTCTTTCTTAAATAATGTTTTATTCATTCTCCGAAGGGAGATCCAAGTGTAAAGAGAACGCTTACTTTAATCTTTCGATGATCCTCATTGATTCCAGCACCCCGTTGGCCGTGAGGCAGAAATCCCGGTAACCGGTGCCGTAATATTCCCTTTTGTAGGAGTCAATATCCTCACTAGCGGCTGTTTTAGTTTTTTTGACCCATCTGTAACCCAAATACCCGCCGGAAACTGTGGCCACGGTATAGGGAGCGTCTTCCAGGGGCTTGTTTTCATTTCCCCTGGCGGCATATTCCCCGCAATACCAGCGCATTTGTTCCTTTTCGCCCGGAGGCGATTTCAGCTTGAATTCCAGATTTTTGTGGACATGGCCTACGATAGCCAACTTGATCCTTTGCTTGCCGGCAGGGTTGCTTCTCATCCTTTTTACCAGTTCGTCCCGGTAATGCATGACCGAACTCTCATCAAAGTAAGTTGTTTTATCCTGGCCCAGGTAAACAGAGGAGGCCAAATAGATCCCGCCTCTTTGGATTGCCTGAAAGAAATTCACGATCTTTTTATTTTTCAGGATCTTTTGATTCAGGTTATCAATTATTTGCTCCTGTTTTCCCGGTGTCCTGGAGGTCATAAGCCCCTGCCGGGCTAATCTCTGCAAGGATATTTCAGCTTCTCTCTTTTTGATAATGGCTGTTATGAGATCTTCATCCAGGGATTTTTCCGGCAGATAATCGTGCTTCCAGTCTTCCAGCCGGGAAATAAGCTGCGGGTAAACCAGCGGGTCCGGGATCGCCGACGGCACATTGATCAAGGCTGAATGCATAAACAGAATTCCCTGGTTATCCAGGAAGGAATCCACAAAATCAAGCTGCTCCCTAAGCAATCCATTTAAGATCGGCGCCGGGTTACTGCCCAGGAGGATGGAAACAGCATATTCCGCCAGCATTTCCCGATCCTTAGTCGGATAGTCATTCATAAAGGCAAACCGGTCGCCTTTTGTGTCCAGAAAAATAAAACTTAATTTGTCCAGTTGAAAAGCATAGTCATAAAAGGGACAGAAATTATAAAAATAATATTGCAAGGCATTTTCATCATAATAAAGGGAATCTTCCAGACATTTGTTTACTCCCCATTTAACTATCTCCTGCTGGGTATCATGAGGGTATTTCCCGGCGTCTTCTTTGCTGAGGTTGAGATCGGAAGTCATCGAACCAAGGGCCACCGTATTATGGCGGTAATCATGATTGCCCGGGGTGACAAACACGGGAACCCGGAAATTATCCCTGATGAGACTTTCCGCATACATCCAGTTGGCGTCCCGGACAAAGTCATTTTCATAGGGCCGGTGATCATTGGCATATTCCACCAGGTCCCCGGTAATTACCACAAAATCGTATGTGTTCAGGTCCTTGGCATATTCTATAAACGACTTGTTGGGATTGGCATAATTCAGTAAAACACCGGCCGGCAAGCAAGATTCCGCATCATTATATCTTTGGGCCAGGTGCAGATCGGTAATCTGGCTGAAACGATATTTATCTTTGCTGTCCGCAAAAATCATTACCGGGTGCACCTTTTGATCATCGGCAGCGCTGATTTTCAGTAAATAAATCCCCGGCTGGAGCTTGTCCTTCGCTTGGACATTCACTCTGTATAAATTCTCACATTCATCCAGAATCCCGGGATATCTCCTCAAATACATATTGAGATATACCTGATAATCTTCCTCGGGAATGTAGAACGGATTTTGGACAGGAACAGCTACTTCTGCGTCAATTACGACAATCCGGTCCTGTTCACTGGGGTCCCTGATTATCCCGGTTTGGGCTTTAGCAGAGATTGTGCCTTTGTATAACCTGTTAAGATCTATTTTCTCCGCCGGATCGTTCTTGACCAGCTTTTTAAGCCCATTATCCATAACCTTGAGGGCAAAGGATTCTCCGCCGGCCGGCCGGTTTTGAAAAGGTTTATTTTTGTCCGGGGGGGTAAACAGTTTTACCTCCTCCTCAATAATCTCTTTAACAATTTTGCTGATTTCAGTTTCGCTGATTTCAATTTCGCTTTCGCTGATTTCGCTTATCGGCGGCAGTTTTTTCGCAATCAGCCCGTTGGGAATATCCAGATAGATTGTAAAAGTCCCGCTCTGCTTTAACATGGCGGCTGAGGTCAATAAAGGGGCAATAATCCGCATTTGGTCCTTTTGGCAATTAATGATGGCCCCGGCAATGCTTTCGGGGGTGGCCTCCGCCGCCGTATCGCTGAAATTTATCCAGGCCACCCTTTGCCGGGAGGTTTTCGGATATACCCTGAGGAAGACCTCACCCCTAAAGTTGCCGGCCGCGACTGTAAAACCCTTTTCCTGCAGGCCGGTTTTCATTTTCAGGTAATTGGTCAGCGTCGCCGGCAAACTGTAAAAGGCTTCATACTTTTCATACTGGCCTGTGAGTTTTTTCCTGGAAAAAGGGTACCTCTTGATTTTATTTAATTGCTTGAAACAGGCAAATTCCTCCCGACCCAGGCTGATTTCCCGGCCCAGCAGATCGGCTCTTTTGTATACCCCCTGAAAGCCAACCTGAATAAAATCGGCTGTAATTATCCTGTCTATTCTGGTATTTATTCCCCTTAAGCGCTCAAGTTCGGCAACGGTTGGCGGCGTTAATCCCAAATTACCGGCGGCGTCGATATTTTTATAGGTAAAAGCAAATTCGATATCCATTAACCTGATTTTGCCTGAAGTCCCGGGGCCGCTGTCATAGATATCGAGCAGGAAACTGGAATTCCCCTGATTGCGCTCGATCGCTTTCATTATCATTTTTCTCAGGGCCGCTTCCTTCCCGGCTTCATCCTGGTAAGCTGTTTCCCCGAGATTTTTTTTCGCGTAAATATCCCGGTCTTTGCCCTGCCAGGGACAGGAGCCCAGTCTGATTGACGTATCATTCACTACTTCAACGGTGAAAGCTGATTTAAAGGTTACCGTTTTCTGAAAGATCGAGTAACCCTCAGCCCCTTCCAGGAGGACCCCGTAAACCCCCAGCTTACCCCCGACCTTCCCGTCCCAGACGCCCACAGTTTCTCCCTGAGGGAGTTTGCGGGGAAAGGAGCTGACATTAAGATAGGGACCGCCGCTGCTCACTCTGTAAACCCGGATGTTGACACTATGCAGGGCTTTGGTCAGGTAAACTTTTATCTTTACCGGTTCCCCGTCCCTGATATACTGCTTGT
>DATMXV010000377.1:0-5479 GCA_035561335.1 Desulfitobacteriaceae bacterium | reverse complement strand
AAATTATTGTTTAAACTAAAATCGCAATACAGAAGTTATATTTCTGTGGAAAATGATTGGAGGCGTTAAAAAGTATGTTGGGTATAATAGTTCGGTTTATTGTTTCTGCTTTAGTTTTATTATTGGTAAGCTATCTCGTTCCCGGGTTGAAGGTCGCCGGTTTTACAGGAGCTTTAATTGCAGCCGTTGTTATTGCTCTCTTAGGCTATGTGATTGAGCTGGCATTCGGCAAAACCAAAATCACCCGGATGCACAGGGGAACAATTGGCTTTTTAACTGCAGCTGTGGTTATATATTTAAGTCAATTTATTGTTCCCGGATACATTAACGTCAGCATAATTGGAGCGCTTTTGGCTTCACTTGTTATAGGAATTGTTGACAGTTTTGTACCTACGGAATTACGTTAACTTAATGATCTAAATTATAAGTTCTAGTCCGGACTTGTCCCTCATATTTCTTCAGTAGAGGAAGGGGGACAAGTCTTTGTTGTATAATTACACCGGTTACCGAAAACATAACATCTTCTGGACAGGTACGCAATGGCTGCAAAGTGTTCTGATGGTCCTGGTAATATTAATATTTTTTACAGGAGTTTTCTATGCTGTTAAAACAGGGGTTTCCGGTCAATTAGTAAGGTTAATTATTGATCAAGGCATGCCATCGGAAGCTTTTTTACTTGAAGGAGCGGCAGGATATTCACAGCCGGAACGCTTATTTTTGGATAAAATCAGAAGTCAGGGAGTTTCGCTGGGCATGTTCTTATTAACCGGGGTCAATATGGCAGATAGCAGGACTTTTTTTCTGAGCTATTTTTTACCGCCGCCCCAAGGGCCGGCATGGTTGGGCTGGGCCTATTATCCTAATGATCCTGAATTGGAGGGCCCGATTCCCCAATTCGAACCTGATTCGTCCGGAGACAGTTCCCAGGGAGATAATCAGGATCCTTCTCCGTCTATACCTGATTTAAATGGCAGAAAAGTACTTGTGGGCATATACCATACCCATAATTCAGAGTCCTATGCCGGAAACGGTGGCTCAGAACGCCGGGAAGGCGAGAACGGTGATGTAGTGACTGTTGGTGAAACCTTAAAAAGAAGCTTGGAGAAACAAGGAATAAATACTGTGCAGTCCCTGAAGATTCATGATGCCATCGACTTTATGAAGGCCTATGGGGAATCAGTCAAATCAGCTCAGAAACTTGTCAAGGATAATCCTTCCCTGCGTCTGTTGCTGGATATCCATCGTGACGGATTGCCGGCAGGATTAAATAAGGCTACTGCTACTGTTAATGGAAAACAGGTAAGCAAGGTGCTCATTGTGATCGGTAAGAAAAATCCGCATTGGCAAAAAAATGAGGAGATAGCCAAACAGATTATTGAATTTAGTGAAAAAAAATATCCCGGTTTATTTAAGAAGGAGATCAGCTATGCGGCTGATGCCCGTTATAACCAGCATTTGCTTAATGGGGCTATGCTCTTTGAATTCGGCAGTCAACTTAATACTTTGCAAGAAGCTAATGGAGCAGCCGAAGCTGTGGCCGAGGTCCTGGCCGAGTGGTTAATAAAATAGAAAGTCCTTTTCCGCACGGGGCAATAGATGTTATAATTCTCCGGAGTGATGGTGAACGTGCCCTTGTATTTTCTGAGATGTTTTTACGAGTAGCGCATCGTGTCCCGAACGGAAAGGAATAAATAATGTCAACTGGACGGACTGTTGCCAAAGTGGCAGGATTTCTTATTGTTGTAAATTTGGCCTCCCGCATCCTGGGGTTTCTCAGGGATACCCTGATTGCCGGCTTGTTTGGGCAAAGCAGTGTTACGGATGCTTATAATGTAGCATTCGTTCTTCCGGATTTATTATATTGGCTACTTGTCGGCGGGATCTTGAGTTCTGCCTTTATTCCTGTTCTTTCAGAATATATTGCCAGGAATAATGAAGATGAGGGTTGGCGTGTCGTTAGCTCCGTTCTTAATATTACGTTAACAATGCTTGGTTTCTTCGTTATCATTGCACTGATTTTTGCGGAGCAGTTTATATACCTGCTGGCCCCTGGTTTAAAGGAAAATATGAATTTAGCCGTTCATTTAATGAGGATTATTTTAATTCAACCTTTAATCCTGGCTTTGAGCGGCTTATCCATGGGCATTTTGAATTCCTACAAAATTTTTTGGCCCTCGGCCTTGGGAAGTGTTCTTTACAATGTTTGTATTCTTGTAATAGGTCCGCTCTTAGCTAATAGTATGGGTATTGGCGGATTTGCAGTTGGGGTTGTTGCCGGTGCTTTGGCAAATTTTCTTGTCCAGCTGCCGGCTTTAAAAAAAGTGGGATTCAGGTATTACCCGCTTATAGACTGGCGGCACCCTTCCGTACAGCGCATTGCCATCCTGGCTGTACCGATTATATTTAGTTTTGCGCTTAATCAGATCCAGGTGATGGTTAATGCGAATCTTGGTTCTTCTTTAAGCGAGGGAAGTATTACGGCAATAAATTATTCTAACCGGCTTTCCCAGCTGCCGATTGGTATTTTTGCCGGAGCAATAGCTATGGCTGTATTTCCAACAATGTCTGAGCAGGCTGCCCTGCGGCAGTGGGATAATTTTCGGGTTATGACCTCCAGAACAATCAGAATGGTAATGTTTATAACAATTCCAATCTCCATAGGGATGATAGTCTTGCGCTACCCCCTGATCAGGGTTTTATTTGAGCACGGAAAATTTACCGCTGAGGATACCCTGATGACGGCAATACCTTTGGTTTACTTTTCCCTGGGTATAATAGCCCAGTCGGTAATCCAGGTTTTACCGCGCATGTTTTATGCTTTTCAGGACACCTGGACCCCGGCGCTGATCGGGATAGCGGCCATGGCTGTTAATTTGCTTGGGGCCCTGATTCTGATTCGGCCTCTGGCCCACGGGGGCTTGGCTTTGGCTAATATGATAGCATCTTTTTTCAGTATGTTAGCACTGCTGCTTATTTTACAGCGGCGCTTAGGCGAGATCGATGGCAAGGCTTTGTTTATGACTTTTTTTAAAACACTTCTGATATCGTTTTTGTTAGGCGGAATTGTCTGGTTTTGGTCAGGATGGCTGACAAATATTTTGGGAACAGGGACTATATCATCGTTGGTTGTTCTTATTACGGGATCTTTCCTGGGTGTTCTGCTGTTCACGGTGCTTGCCGGATTGTTACGGATGGATGAGTTTAGACAAATGGTTGGCCTTCTCCGGCATAAATTCAAATTTTAAACCAATTTTTAAATTTCGGATTTTTTTCTTGCAGTTAACCTAACAAATTTGGTATAATTCTTTTTCAAGCAGGTTTGTATTTAAAATGTTTAGAATTCAGTAGTCAGTAGTCAGTAGTCAGAATTCAGGAGAGATTTCTTGCATTTCCTTAGGATTTTAAACCTTTGGGTTATACCACAAAATTATTTCGAAATCTGTCTCCAGACTTTTGATTCCTGAACGATCCACTGTTCTCTCATTCTGAATCCTGTCTTCTGTTTTCTGAGTCCTGAATAGTGATATTTTGATTAGAATTAAGGGGGAAGACCGTGGGACAAGCGTCACAGCGGATACGTAATTTTTCAATTATTGCTCATATTGACCATGGTAAATCAACTTTGGCTGATCGCCTTATTGAATACACCGGTGCTTTAACAGCCCGGGAAATGGCCAGTCAGGTCTTGGATTCCATGGATTTGGAGCGTGAACGTGGCATTACCATTAAGCTTCAGGCAATCCGCCTCCATTACCTGGCTAAAGATGGTGAAGTTTATGAATTAAATTTGATCGATACTCCGGGACACGTGGATTTTAATTATGAAGTATCCCGTAGTTTGGCTGCCTGTGAAGGGGCTTTATTGGTTGTTGATGCCGCCCAGGGAATTGAAGCCCAGACTTTGGCTAATGTTTATTTAGCCCTGGAAAATAATTTGGAAATACTGCCAATTATTAACAAGATAGATTTACCCAGTGCCGAACCGGAACGGGTTATGAAGGAAATTGAAGATGTTATTGGCCTGGATGCCAGTGAAGCAATCCTGACTTCGGCTAAAACCGGGGTTGGGATTCAGGAAATCCTGGAAGCTATCGTCCAAAAGATCCCGCCGCCAAGCGGTGATGGCAGTGCCCCTTTGCAAGCACTGATTTTTGACTCACACTTTGATTCATATAAGGGGGCAATTTCCAACGTACGGATTATGGAAGGCAGGATAGCTAAGGGGACTCAGATAATGATGATGTCCTCCGGCAAGACGTTCGAGGTTACAGAGGTAGGGGTCCTGACCCCGGCGATTTGTATTGTTGAAGAACTCAAAGCCGGTCAGGTAGGTTATGTAGCTGCCAGTATCAAAAATGTTAAAGATACACAGGTTGGGGATACCATAACATTTGCCCGGAACCCTGCCCTTTCTCCCCTGCCCGGTTACCGGAAAGCCACTCCTATGGTATTTTGCGGACTTTATCCTGTACTGCAAAGCGACTATGACCGTCTGCGTGATTCCCTGGAAAAACTTCATCTTAATGACGCCAGTCTGGTTTTTGAACCGGAAACCTCGGCTGCTTTGGGTTTTGGTTTTCGTTGCGGATTCCTGGGTCTGCTGCACATGGAGATTGTCCAGGAACGTCTGGAACGGGAATACGATCTGAACCTGATTACAACGGCTCCCAGCGTTATCTATCTGGTAACAAATTCCCAGGGGGATGTTTTGTCTATCGATAATCCTTCTCATCTTCCTCCTGCCGCCGAAATACTGTCTATTGAGGAACCTATGGTTAAGGCTACTATCATGGTGCCTTCAGAATATATCGGCGCCATTATGGAATTGAATCAGGAAAAACGCGGCCAATATATCGGGATGGAGTATCTTTCAACTAACCGGGTCAGTATCACGTACGAAGTCCCGCTTAACGAAATTGTTTATGATTACTTCGACCAGTTAAAGTCACGGACCAAAGGATATGCGTCTTTGGATTATGTCCTGTCCGGTTATAAACAGGCAGATCTGGTTAAGCTTGATATCTTATTGAATGGGGAAATTGTTGATGCTCTATCCTTTATTATTCATAAGGAAAGGTCTTATACCCGCGGCAGACGTTTGGTGGAAAAACTGCGCAAGATCATTCCCAGACAGATGTTTGAAATTCCCATTCAGGCTGTTATTGGTTCACGGGTAGTAGCTCGCGAAACGGTAAGGGCAATGCGCAAAGATGTCCTGGCAAAATGCTATGGGGGGGATATTACGCGTAAACGCAAATTATTGGAAAAACAAAAAGAAGGCAAGAAGCGCATGAAGCAAGTTGGCAATGTGGAGATTCCGCAGGATGCGTTTATGGCTGTATTGCAGATTGATGATTAGGTTGGTTATCCTACTCCGGGAGATTCAAATGTACGTTCACCGTGCTCCAGAGCTGAAAATAACACCCTCCGGAAGATACCAGTGTACGTTCACCATCGCTGCGGAGCTGCTCACTCCACT
>DATMXV010000376.1:0-3573 GCA_035561335.1 Desulfitobacteriaceae bacterium | reverse complement strand
GAATAATAATGCATAACTCATTATTATTCTGAGAGACAATGAGGTAAAAAAAGTGAGTACTTTTTGGAATACTATTAACTGGAAGGAAAAAAATATAAGTATCCTCTTTTATACAGGTCTCTTAATATTTTTATTTCTCCTGCTGAATCTGGTAAAATATAAATGTTGTCTGGCTATAGTATCCGCGGCAAATCCTTGGTTATTGGAATATAGCGGTAGTACTGAGACAGCAGATGTTAAAGTGATTATTTGGTCCGATAATCAGGATTCAAGTAATTTGTTCAAGGAAGAATTGCCTTCAGATAATTGGCATTGGGAGAAAGTTTTCCGCTCTAACGTCGAAGGTAAAAAGATAACCGGTATAGTTGGCCGGACAAAAGTAGGCAGAACAGAGGAACTTGAATTGAAAAAATGGTATTATGAATTTGCCGCCAGAATTAAGGAAGCAGGAGGTAAGGTTTATCTTGATGAGAGGATTAATGATAATATAGATATAGTTGACTTTCTCTGTAAAGCCGGGGCAGAACCACAGCAATGGATGTTAGATAATACTACACTATCTGTGGCAGCCTGGAAATCAGACTTGGGAAATAATATATATGCGGGGAAGGATAAAATAAATATGCAGTTGCTGACGCACGTTTCCAGCGAATACCGGCAATCTGTGCTTGCCCTGCCTGTGTTGATAGACGAATTCTAGGAGAATTATGAGAAAATATAGGACTAATGATGCATTTTTCAAGAAAGTAGCAGGAAAAAGCAAATAAAAGGAGAATATTAGAAGGTCTGAAGATCTATAGGTCAGGGGTGAAGATTAGACTTGAGCAAAATTGTTATAACAGGTGGTACACAATTAAAGGGGACAATAACAGTAAGCGGGGCAAAAAATGCTATTCTGCCTATTATAGCTGCAAGTTTGCTCACCGGAGAGCCGGTAATTCTTGAAGAAGCTCCGGATTTGTTGGATGTACATGTTATGGGACGTGTAATTGAATCACTGGGCGCAAAGATTGAGTGTGATGGTTCACAAATGAGAATTTGTGCTGATGAGATAAATAATATTGAGGCGCCGCATGAATTAGTTTCTCAAATGAGGGCTTCTACATATATAATGGGCGCAGTATTAGCCCGCAAAGGCCGCGTCAGGATTTCTCATCCTGGTGGTTGTACTATAGGGTCCCGCCCCATAAATTTGCACCTTAAAGGGTTTGAAGCTTTAGGTGCGGAAGTCAGAATGGATCACGGCTACCTTGATGTAATGACAAAGGGACTGCGGGGAGCAAGTATCTATCTTGATTTTCCCAGTGTTGGGGCCACCGAAAATATTATGATGGCTGCCTCAATGGCAAGGGGGACAACTATTATCCAAAATGCGGCCCAAGAGCCTGAAATTGTTGATCTCGCAAATTTTTTAAATGAAATGGGCGGCAAAGTCCGGGGAGCAGGAACAAGTATAATTCATATTGAAGGTGTCAGAAAAATGCATGGCACCAGCCATTCGATTATACCTGATCGGATTGAAGCCGGAAGTTTTATGCTTATGGCTGCAGCTGCCGGCGGAGATGTTTTGGTCCGGAATGTTATCACAGCTCATCTTAAATCTGCCATGGCCAAGATGGAAGAAGCCGGAATTAACTTCATTGAAGAAGAAGAAGGTATTCGGATTAAAGGGGATGGCATTTATCAGGCAGTAGATTTAAAAACCCAGGTCCATCCGGGTTTTCCAACTGATCTGCAGGCGCCGTTTTTAGCTTTTCTGTGCAAGGCCCGGGGTTCGGCTGTTTTAACGGAAACAGTATTTGAAAACAGGTTTATGCATGTTGATGAACTGAAAAGAATGGGTGCAGAAATAAAAATTGAAGGTCGCAGCGCCTTGATCCGCGGAGTAAGGCGTTTAACCGGTGCTCCTGTCAAAGCTACAGATTTAAGGGCCGGAGCTGCTTTAATTTTAGCGGCAATTACTGCAGAGGGGATAACCGAGATAACGGAAATCCACCACATTGACAGAGGTTATGAAAGAATAGTAGAGAAATTATCAAATATTGGAGTAAAGATTGCCAGAGTGGAATAGTAAGGTTCCTAAAGTACTTTGGAAAGAAGTTTTATGTACAAAAAACCGTTTGATTTTTTTAGCGGTTTTTTATTTTGCCAAATATTATATTCAGCAAAGTACTTCTGTTTTCTTAAAATACGGCATAGAACTAATTATAGAGTATGCTGGAAGGAAATAGAAAGAAATGATTTGGAAAGAAATGTTTCGGAAAAAAGAGTGGTTATGGTTACTCTTACTTGTAATAACTATTACTTTATTACTTCCCTGGAGTATTTTACGCTGGCATAAAAATGATAATTTTAGCAAAGACAAAATTATTCGGGTCCTTACTCAGGAAGGAAAAATCCTTGAACTGCCGCTGGAAGAATACCTGATTGGCGTTGTCGCGGCAGAAATGCCTGCCGGATTTGAGGAGGAGGCTTTGAAGGCCCAGGCTGTGGCTGCCAGGACTTATGCTGTTAAAGTTCTAAGTAAAAATCAGGTTAAAGATACGGGTTATGATGTTGATACAACGGTCAAAACTCAAGCCTGGTTATCAGATAAGCAACTGCGGGAAAAATGGGGATTGTTATCATATTGGAAGATGCGGACCAAGGTCAGAAAGGCAGTTGATACTACTAAAGGGCAGGTACTAGTGTACAATGGAGAATATATTAATGCTTTTTATCATAGCAGCAGCGGCCGCAAGCTTACCGAGCTGCCGGAAGAGGTCTGGGGTGGATCTGCCCAAGCTTGTTTTCAAAATGTTGACTCAAGTGAAGAAAATCCCTTGCGCTTTAAAAAACAGGTTAGCTTTAGGATTAATGAATTGTCAGAAAAGCTGGGTCTGGCAAATCAGCCAAAGGCTTTAAATCCTAATGATATAAAGCTGCTTAGCAGAACAAAAACAGGCCGAATAGGCAGTGTATCAATTCTTGGCAGAACTTATCCGGCAACTCAGCTGCGTACTTTATTGGGTTTGGCTTCTACTGATTTTGAATGGCTTGTAAAGTCTGATCAAATTATGTTTACAACCTTTGGTTACGGGCACGCAGTTGGAATGTCGCAATACGGGGCTAATGATTTAGCTAAGCAAAAGTATTCATATGCTAAGATTTTAGAACATTTTTACCCGGACAGCGAACTAATTACATTATAAACAGTATTTACCAACACAAAGACATCCTTTCAGGATGTCTTTTTTGCTTGCTTATGCATATAGATGTACAGGAAACGGGCCCGAAAAGGAGGGTATAAAATGCAGGAATACATTAGAAAACGTGTATTGGATATAGGCAATTATATCCTGGAATCAAGTGCTACCGTCCGGCAGACCGCGAATGTTTTTGGCGTCTCGAAATCTACAGTACATAAAGATGTAACAGAACGCCTTAAACTGGTTAATGAAGCCCTGGCAATGGAAGTAAGGCATATCCTGGAAACTAATAAGGCAGAACGTCATATCAGGGGTGGAGAGGCAACCCGGAAAAAATATCAGGAAAATTAAATAAATCGCCAGTAATTGAGTTATATTTTAAAAG
>DATMXV010000375.1:0-6495 GCA_035561335.1 Desulfitobacteriaceae bacterium | reverse complement strand
CCTTATAAGTGCTTGAAAAGGAATCTGAAAAAGGACCTAAAAAAGGTCCTGAAAAAACTACCTGAAACCGGTTAATACATGAAAATACCTGAAAATCTTAAAAAGAATCATCCAATATTTCAGGATAGGTCAGAATCATTTGTTTAACTTTACTATCCGGTTTAATATCCGCAGGGGATTGCCCCTCCGGTAAATCAAAGTTGAAATGCAGGGCGGCAGCGCCTTCCACCTTAAACAGCCCGAACAGTTTACCGCCATGGATACTCTCCGGTTCTATATATTTGGGCCTGTAGACCTCAAAAACCTTGGCGGCCGTGTCACCTGTTTGTATCCCCAAATTCGTCTGAGCCTGCCGGGAAGAGGCGATAATTTCGAGTACTTTTCCTGATTCCTCGCCGATAAAGATGCTAAATCCTGTGGCGTAATCCCAGCGATAGACTTTTTCAGGAAAATGACCCAGCTCTTCACCAGGGGGCGTTTCCCGATAAGCATTTCCTAAGGCCGCTTTCACTTGGTTTTTGGTATCTCCCAAATGAACCCCTGAGATGCTGGGACGGATATTCTTGGTCGTTTTCTTGCTTTCCTGGCCTTGCGGATTGATTTCCGTATAGTCGATACTCCCCTGGTCATCCCAAAACTCAACTTTATACAGGTAGTTCCTGGCATGCCAGATGTATTCGCTTTTTTCTGCGCCCAATTTATAGATTTCCAACGACCCCCAGCTTTCCCCGGAATCATGCTGCTCATTCCCAAAAGCCAAAGATGAGCTGTCCGGACTCCAGACAGGGATAGACACACTCTTTATTTTATAGGTTTCTTCGCCTAAAGAAGCGGCGTTAACGATGCTGCTCACGGCCCCTTCTCCCAGTTTCTCGCTGATTAAGAAATACCGGCTGTCCGGCGACCAGGTAAAGCCATGGGTTGTAGGAGAAACATCCCGGACGAATCCGGCCTTTTCTTCGCCCACTTGCCAAAGGTAAGCTTCATCCAGTCCGTCCTTTTCAGGTTTACCTGTTTGGATATAGACTACCTTTGTGTTATCCGGCGACCAGGCTGTGCTGAAGACTTCTTTGTTTGCAGCCAGTTGTTCCTCGATTATTTTTTTGGTATATCCGGTTTCATTCTGTTCCTGAATTTCTCCGGGCAGGGGAGCAGGGGAGCAGCCCGCCAAAATAACGGACATACTGAGCAGCAGGCCCCCGAGCCATTTGCCTTTGCGATTATTTCTCTTCCTCTTGATCCTCAATTGATTTTTCCTCCTTAGCGGGGATCGTAACCGACAACTGACCAGATACCCGTTTCGTCCTGGCGGATGAGCCGCTCCAGGTAGACCTGTTTGATAGGTCCGCCGGTAACTTCCACCACGGTTTGGACACCGTTGTTCGCTGTCACTTTAAAAGCGGAGAAGGGTATTTTTGGTTCACCCTGGATTCCTTCCGGTGTTACCTTTAAGTTGACAAAGGTGAGGGCGACCTGCAAGGGGTCAAGCTGCCAGGGGCTGCTGCCTCTGTCCACCTGCTGCTGGTCAGCTTTGGCAATGTCCATATCCACCACTACCTTGACCTGGGCCTTGCTCACCAGGTTATTACCGGTATCCGGCAGGGTAAGGTCAGCTGTAATCTGACGGGCTAATTCTACCCGGCGTACACCTTCGGCTTGAATCTCCAGCCCTTCCTGCCGCCAGCGTAAGCGTTCCCCCCATACTTCCAGGGGACCGCCGAAAGCCACGCCCAGGGCGGAACCAGCTGCCGGCTCGAAAGAACCCTGAGCGGTAGTTTCCATAATAGTGGTATCCCCATAATCCAGGACGATCCGGTCCGGGAAAGCGAAGATGCGGGTGGGTGCTGCCTGCGGTAACACCAGCCTCAAGCGGCTGACAGCCGCCGCCTCTTCCACTGTAGCGACCAATTGCCCCGGGTTTTCTTCTATCACTTTATAGCCTTCAGGCGGTTGGTAGGCAAAAATCTGCGGGTCAAGTTGCTTATTCGGCTCAAAGCTGGTAAAAGTGTATACGGTCTGCAGCCCATTTTGCATTGCTGTTTGCAGCTGGACAGGCAGATTGGTTTCGGTATCGATCCACAAATAATAGGGCAGGCCTCCCGGTGGTGAAATTTCCAGTTTTGCAGCCTGGCGCCCGGCAATTTTCTCCGACCCGACAACATTGTGCGGGTACTGTTTGGCTTTTTTGGCCTCATCCCGCAGATCAAAGCCGGTTTTAGTCTGATCCGGCGCCAGGGGCAGGATGGCTACTTCTTTGCTGTGAGGCCGGACCTGCCATTTCCGTTCGTTATTATTGACGGTCAATGTGCCGTCGTCCTGACGCACGGCATACTTATCGCCTTCCGACCAAAGCTCCGCCCGCCGGACCAGCCATTCCTCACCGGCGGCATTTTTGGAACGCATCTCCAGAATGCCGTGATAGCCGGACAATTGAGCCACTGCTTTCTCCATGGCGTAAACCACATCCCTGTTAAATAAGCTGTTCCAGCTGAAGAGCACTGCGAATAACAGCAAGCCTGCCGCCAAAAGCGCAACCGGGTGCAAAGCCCGTGAGCGCCAGGACCTTTTGGGTATCATTTCCGGCCTTTGCTGTATTTTATTGGTAACAGTTTCGGCTAACCTTTCCGGATACCCGGAAGAAGGCAGAGCTGGTTCTCTTAAAGTACGGACCATCCGGGCAGTTGCCAAGAGTTTCACCAATTCCGGAGTATCGGCAACACCCAGTTGTTTTTCCGGTTCGTGTTCGTCGTTCAAGGCGTCAATATAATCGGAAAGTCTGTTTTCCAGCGTACTCATTCACTTCATTCCTCCTTATCTATCTAGTCATGCCCATCCAGGATTTGAGCCAAGGCTTGTAAAGCCCGGTATTGGGTTGTCCGGACAGCAGCTTCCGTTTTCCCAATAAGCCTGGCAGTCTCGGCTACCGAATAGCCTTTAATGATTCGCAAATCAAGCACGCCCTGCTGGTCTGTGCTCAATCCGGCTAAGGCATTTTCCAGGTGCATTCGCTGGGCCACGGCCTTTTGATGGTCCTGACTTGCTGTTTCCTCCGGATTTATTTTTTCAAAATTTACCGGTATCCCCCGGCGTTTTTTTTGCCGCCAGCGGTCCCGCAATTCATTCAGAGCAACGGTTTTCATAAAGGCCAGAAAGTTTTCCCAGGGAGCCTGCCGCTTGTGTAAATAGCTTAGGGTTTTAACATAAGTTTCCTGAGTAATATCCTCTGCTTCCTCCTTGTTTTGCACTTTATAATAGATGAAACGGTAGAGAGGCTCCCACGTGTCTGAGCATATCTGTTCAATCGCTTTGTAATCACCTTTTTGGGCCTTTCTGAGTTCTTCAACGGTAATCACAAGTCTTTGCACCTTCTTCCTCTGCCGGTTGTTATACAAGTAATAACGCTTAAGTTAAGCAAATGTTACATGAAAATCCTGATTTATTAAAAAAAAAGAGGCTTAATAGCCCCAATTTTATACAGAATTACATATAATATCAAGTTTACAAGACAAAATATTCCTTTCCGGAAGATCCAAGTGCACGTTCACCATCGCTGCGGAGCTGCTCACTCCAGACGCTGATTTTCTCAGCGTCTCGGTTATTTTACCGCTCGCGCCACCACCGCCAAACGCCCGTTTTCCACGTGATAAGCACAGGTGGAAAGGGTTATGAACCTGTCGCCGAACTGTGCTTCCACGCCGGTGTCGTACAGGGCCAGCGCTTTGATATTGTCATAAAAATCGTTAAATTCGGCTGGGGTGTCCGCCCCGAAAAAGTGATAATACTTGAAGACGTTGTCGCTCTTTTTATAGACCTGTGTTAAGAACACCGCGACGATCTCATATTTCCCCTGTTCATAGAGGGTGCTATAACGGATGAGAGGATGCTCCCGGAAATAGGCTTCGTCCCTGTAGTTTATGAGGGAGGCGAACATCAGGCCGTTTTTCAGGTTGTGGCCGTGGATGATGATGTTGCCGCCCGGCGTATAGGGGTCGCAGCCCGCCTGGATGAGCAAAGAACCGTTTTTATCCGGTTCCTGATCGAAATTGTGGCTGAGGTAAAAATCCTCATCCTCCGGCGAATACAGCACCGGGTAGTCGATTAGCGTGCCTTCGATGGTCAGCCAGCCCGCCAATTCCGGGTTCTGTTCGTACAGCGGAGCGAGGCCCGGCAGGATGGAAGGCCCCGGTACGGTAAGCGCCGCGTCTTGCCCGGCGAGCGCGGCTTGGGCCTGGACCGCTTGCAGTTCCTTCAGGCGCGCGCTGCTTTTCATGTCCTGCAAGAGACCGCTTACCGTGTCCGTCAGCCAAACTAGGCCCAGGACAAAGGAGAGGGCGGCCAGCAGCACATAGATCCGGCCCGCCGGGGTCAGGCGGCGGATGCCCCTTCGTACCGTTAAATAATAGAGTCGTGAATGATAGAGCCGTATCATACCTTTTTAGGCCTGCGACGCAGCAGCAGCGCGGGCAGTGCCGGGAACGGCGCTAGCATGAGCAGCAGGGCCAGCAGCGCTGCCGCCGGGCGCTTGATTCTGCTTTTTGCACTCATTTTAATTCCTCCCTTAATATCAAAAATTTAAAGCCCTTCACGCCACGTTCGGGCGATATTCGGTTTCGGGCGTCAATCTTTCGTCCTGCCCGCTTCTGTCGCGTCCTCTATGAGCTGTTCCAGCGTTGTAAAAATCTGGCCGGTCAGCCGCCGCTGGGTTTCGGGCGACATGCCGCCGCCGGGGTCAAGGGATTGTATTTCAAGGCTGCATCCGTAAGGCAGTGGGCGCAGGGCGAAGCGGTAGCGGTTGTCTTTTTCCAGGATTACGACCCTGCTTTCTAGCACCTTTTGATTTTCGATCTGCTCCGTTTCCGCAGCGCTTAAAAACTCCAGCGTGTCGAAAATTCCGCTCAGGATAAATATGTGGTTGTGCCTGTATGCGCGTTCTTCCGTAAACAAATGGGACACCTCCAATCCGATACGGAATAACCGTAGCTGTTTTAACCCTTAAAAACAACTGTACCAGCGGACAGGTACGAAAATTCTCACCTGTATTTTCGGACAGGTAGGCGCAAAAACGCCCATAAAAAAAACTGCCGGCATGTTTACTTTGTCGACAGTCTGAAAGGAAGCCTTGCGGCTTCCTTCCCAATTTCCGATTTTTAATTTCTTTCTATAGTTAATGAGGCTATTTAAAAGCAAATATTTACTGTGCCGGTGCTTCCTCCTCGGAAACAGGAGAGCTTTTGGTTTTGGCATTGGTCAAAACCAGGGAGCCGAGTCCGGCAAACACAATCAAAAGCCAGACCAGGATGCCGAGAATCGGTACTTTCATTAACAGTACCAAAAATACCAGGCTGAGCAGGACAGGCCAAACACCTTTGTGCCGTTCTGTCCAGTTGAAGCGCTTTGTCAGCCAGGCGCCGAGGAAGACAGCGGCAACGATCTTGGATAAGTAAATCATAACCCCATACGCAAGTCCCAGGATTATTCCCACCGGGATCCCGATTACTGTGACCATAACCAGGATTACCAGAATTGGTGTAACCAGCAGGGTCAAAGCGCCTGTACCCAGGGTTTTAAGCGGTTGTTCAGTAATTAAACGGGCATTTTTTGCCCAAAAATCCGGACGCCAGATCCTGACAAGGAACCAGATCAGCAAGGCGCTGGCTATGCTCAGGAGAGCGCCGAACAGAAAATCTGTGGTTTTATTTTTAACCGGTTGGGGTTTCGGACTTGCATATTGCCAGTTAGTCTGGCCGCTGATCAGCGAACCGGCGGCAATAGAGGCCTGATTTACGCTTTTATAGGCTAAATTTCCTTTGACAACCGCTCCCTCCAGGACTTTGATATTATCAGCTTCCAGATTGGCGTCCTGACCAACAGAACCGCTGATCAGGATATCTGAACCGCTCCCGAAAAACTTGCGCTGCACATTCCCGCCCTGGGAAACTCTGGCCCCGGCGGCAAACAAATCCCGGCCGACTACAGCGGCTTTGTTAATATCAACATTCTGGCCCGCTGCGAAAACATCCCCGCTGCTTTGGCCGCCGATGCTCAGATTCTGACCGGCTGTATATATATTGCCGTTGATTTTGCCGTTGATATAGATTGTTTGGCCGGCAACAAATAAATCCCCGTTGATAATACCGTTAACGCGCACTTCCTGACCGGCGGCAAAGGTTGTCCCTTCTACTGTTCCATCGACCTCAACCAGGTTGCCGGCGAAAAAACCGGGTCCGTTGATTGTCTGCCCGCTTTTCAGGCCCTCGGAATTTGGTCCGGCGGCGGCATTGGCATCCGGAAGATTGCTGAAGACAAATACAGCAGACACAAAGATTAGAATCAGAACAAGAATCAGTGCTTTACCAGATTGGATCTGTTTTTTTATTGACATTAAAATCCCTCCTTGTCTAATCTTCTCCAACGGTTGATCAGGTTAATCAGATTATTAGCAATATAATTATACCAAAGAAAGTTATATTTGGAATGCCGGAAGTATAAACAAAA
>DATMXV010000374.1:0-35695 GCA_035561335.1 Desulfitobacteriaceae bacterium | reverse complement strand
GTATTATCAACAACTTGAAATTGCTAATGAAAAATTATTATCAGAGTATCCTGAGATTACAAAATTGAATAACTAAGGTTAATCTGATTATCCGATTGAGTTGAAAAATCCTTTAGTATTATTGGCGGCTCGGATAAACGTTAGAAGAAATCTATAAGGAGCATCCGGAGCTTAACGGAATAACACCGGAGCAAGGATATATTTATAAGGAGAAAGTTATGTTTGGAGTACAATTATATTTAATGCAATTACATTGGTTGTATATTATGGGAAAAAGTTAAAAGACTGATAAATTTCAATTTGTCAGCCACTTAGATAATAACTCCCTTACTCCAAACAACTTTCATCTAAATAACGATTGTGTTATACAATGCAGGGTGATATTATTAAATTATCGTATAGGGCGGGGGCAGTTTATACCGATTAGGTATTAAAGTCAGCCATAGATAATATGGTTAAAACTGGATTAGTAAGTCTATACACACTACAAGTGTGCATAGGCTTTTTTATTACATTTTTTGTGCAATATTCAAGGAGGTAGGGTTATGATAAGTGTAATCATAACAGCATTCGTTTCATTTGCAAGTACCAATATTGATGATATTTTTGTGCTGATGTTATTCTTTTCTCAGGTAGACGCTCAATTGCAAAAACGTCATATTATAATCGGTCAATATCTTGGCATAACGACACTACTCTTTATAAGCATTTTAGGTTCAATAGGATTGAATTTAATCCCACAGCAATATACCAGATTGTTAGGAATAGTTCCAATCTTGTTGGGAATTAAAGAATGGTTAAAGTACAAGAAAGACAAAAAAGATGCTCTTAATTCAAAAAATGAAATTGTGTCGGAATTGCAGAGTGAAACAATCCCCACTACGGTAACGGATAATCTCATAATTGAAAATTTGGCTATCAATACAATCAATACTGAAAATATAGTAGAATCCGAAGTCCAAGAACTTTCTGCGCAAGAAAGCTATATTATTGATGGTGATGTAATAGCTAACCCCCATACCGAAATTAAACAAACGCCAGCCACAAAGAAAGAAAAAATAAAAGTTGCGTTAAGAAAGTTAATTCATCCTGCGGTTCTGAATGTTTTTTTAGTTACAATTGCAAATGGTGCTGATAATATTGGTATTTATATACCGTTATTCACAAGACTAAATACACTTGAACTTATTACGACAATCATAATTTTCTTATTATTAATTGCTGTATGGTGCTTTACTGGGGAAAGGCTGACAAATTTTCCTCGTATAAAACACACCATACAAAAATATAAAAGTATAGTTGTGCCAGTGGTATTTATTGTGATAGGTATATCTATTTTAGTTTAAAGCGATTTGTTCATTTTATTATTTGGAGAAACTATTGAAAAGCTTCCTGCTCTCTCTTTTCGGTGGCAGTATTTGATAACAATCGTAACCCACATGCTAACCGGGGCTGCCAAACGTATTCTGCATTTCAACAGCGCCATCGTGTTTCATAACGACCGGACATTTGGTGCCGCAGCGGAGTAATGGATACTGACAGCCGTTTCATCAATCCCCATCAGATCATGGCCTTCTTGATAAAATACTTCCATCATATGGAATGATTCAATGATAAAAAACCGGCAGGGAGTAGTCCTTGCTGGTTTTTGTATGCATAAAAGAAACGCTGTCCTTGTCATTCACGGAATACCGCTGGAAAAGGGCGAGGATTAATTAATGCGCTGGCCGGACCTTCACGATGCATCGCCCGTCTGCATATTATGTAATTAGACCAAATTAACGGAAGGGCAGGCAAACGGAATGAGCGATTTATCTGCCGAACGCACGCCGCTTGTGATTGCGGCTGAAATAAAGGTGATTACCCATCAAACCAAAAAAATCCTGCTTGCCGGCGCCATCGAGATCGGCCGCCGCTTGAAAGAAGCGAAGGACTTTATCAAGCATGGGGAATGGATTAAGTGGCTGGAAGAGTAGGTGAGCTATTCTCGTCGAACTGCCGAAAGGCTGATCAAGCTCTACGAAGAGTACGAGCCTGACTTCCTTGACGGGTCCGACGGGTCAAATGCGACACTGGTGTCGCATTTGACTTACACCCAGGCTCTCCTCCTATGAAGTAACTAAAGATGTTCATTTTGAAATCAACTGCCTAATCCAGCAACGTCATAGCAACAAGCTTGGAAACAAGGCAAAATTGATCACAATAATAAGGAAGGGAATGCGACATGGCTTCATTATCAACAGGTTTAATCGAGAATACTCCGGTAGGGGGAGTTAGGCCGACTGCCAGTTTTACCGTTGAAGTGTCGAATGATAGCGATGCTGAAGTATCTGTAAAGATTTTAGGGTACTATTTAAACGGGATCACCAAGGTTCTATATGTTGAGGAATTTTTTAACCTAGCACCGGGAGCTGCGGCAACACGCAACTATTACTCTCAATTTGATGCTTTTGAATTTCAGTTTGTCACAAGTTCAAGTGCTGTAGAAATATCCGCTTGGGGTAAAACTTCGAGTGGAGTTCTGGTGACAGCCCATCGGGTTTTGCCAGCGGAACTTGATTCACTTACATCTCTCGGACCAACTGTAATTACCGATGCGGGTGCGCCAACCTGCGCAATCGGCCAAATCGGAGACTTCTATACTGATATTTCCACCGGACAGGCATATTTAAAACTAGCACAACCTGAACCAGCACCTGTCAGACTAATCCCGCCGCCAACGGGGAATACACTTCTGGTGGGTTCTGGTCAAACCTACACGACTATCCAAGATGCCCTTGATGCAGCCAGCAACGGAGACCTGATATTGCTGGATTCAGAGACCTTCAATATTACTGCAACAATTAATGTGAATAAATCTGTAACTATTGAAGGCCAAGGGATTGCTGCAACGACAGTAATAACGACGACGCTATCTGGACAGAACTTTATGTTTAACGTAACTCAGCCTAACGTTGTGTTCAAAAATATGCAGATCGTTCAAAATTACCCTTCAGTATCATCGGTAGAGACTGTAATTGCAGTAAATGATTTAGGGGCTACAGGCATCTACGTGGATAATTGCGAGATTGCGGTATGTGAAATCGGCATTGGCCTTAAAGCAACCGAGTTTCAAATAACTAACTGCAACTTCACTTACGCCCCGCTTGCTTCAGCGGGTAATGGTTATTTCTATATTTTCATATCTTCCAGCTCGGGCAACAGCATCATTGACAGCAATACTTTTGTATCCGATTCGGGAAATACGAACTGTCGATTTATTATCATCACAAATGTCTCAGTTAGTTCTGGGACACTCCAAGGCAAGCTGATCATAAGCAACAACACTCAAAGCATTTCACCCTTCACGCTCAGACACTTGCTGGTTATTGAGGAGTTTATCGGTTCCGATTTTGAATTGTATATCAACAATAACACCACAATTAATGAGGGGAATGTCCCCGTCCTGATGTTTAATGCTATCCTTGGTATATTTAAATTCATAGAGGTGATTGGCAACAGTATTCAAAACACGGCAGAAAAAGGTCTGGTTGGAATTGATGGCGGTTCTGCCGGTACAACCGATGTCTTTAGTTCCAACAACATGATTGCCAACGAGTTTTTTAGAGAAGGATGGGCAAGTGCAACGATTCCGGAAAGCTTTATCGTGGGATATAACACAGAAATAACTCCCGCACCAGTGTTGACGTTAGCCGCTTGTTATTGGCTGCCGTTAATCTAAAGCTTACGATAAATGGCCTAATTCAGCCTCTAAACTGTCTGGGTTATGGAGAGAAAGTTTTAAGGTGGCATAATAGTATTTTTGGCATGACTTGTTCGCTTCGATCTGCCCATAACTGATCAGTTATGGGCAGATCAGTCGATATTGAGAGCGCATCGCGCCAAGAAAATCTGAGGGGCAGCTCCAATTGATCCAGGACGGAATGGAGTGGTAAAAGAGTATCCAAATATTGTATTGCACAGCTATCGTACTCTTGATATAATACTATCAGATAAAGGAGATGACGTAATGAACATCAAACCGTCAACAGCATTGAGGAACGAGTATACGCAAATATCAAAGCTTGCAAAAGAGACAGGTGAGCCAATTATCATCACTAATAAAGGAGAGGCGGATCTCGTTATTCTTAGTATAGACGCTTTTGAGGAAAGAGAAAAAATGTTTCGTCACAGAGACAAGGTATACGAGGCGGAAGTCGCACGTCTGAACGGCATGCCCACTTATACGCCAGAGCAGATTCATGCGGAGTTGGAGGCTCTTTATGCAACCGCCGATAAGTAAGCTGATCTACCTCGCACCGGCAAGAGAGGATATCCTTGATATAGCCAGATACCATCTCGAAAAAGTCGGCGTTAACTCTGCGAGGAATATCACGGAGGAAATCGAGCGAAATATTGGCCGCCTGACACAGTTTCCACTTATGGGGCAGACGCATCCCGATCCTGTACTTGCAGAAAGTGGATATCGAAAGCTGGTTATCACTCCCATATATGCATGCATCTATAAAGTGTTCGACGATGGCATATACATTTATCGTGTAGTCAACGGCAAAACAGACTACCCCAAGTTGCTCAAATAAAGACAGGTATGTCATTATTCTTCAACCATTATACAGGTGGAGGAAAAACAACAGGTTATTTCAACAGGACTTTATTCCATAGTTCGTCCCTACCAATTGATTCCATTCATTTGGTAAAGAGCTAGAAAGCAAGTTGGAAGTTCAGGGTAAACTTACGGAAAGGCAGGTCTAAACTGAACTATTAAAAAAAGCCTAAAGTGTATATGGAAAATAATTACGGCCTGCGGTGTGCTCACACGTTACACAATAGGAAATATATTCCTCTATGCCCGGTTGGATTTGGTCCAGTCGGGCTTTTCATTTTCATTCTTGCTGCGTATTTTATAAGTTAGTTTTCTCAAACTTTTTTTCGTAAAGATATTGATTCCCAAATTCGCACATGATAATATTAGACTACATGGTTTAACCAATTATTCTAACTATATGGTCTATCATAAAAGGAGGTATTCAGCTGCCGTGGTGGGGTTGGCTTATTATTGCCTATGTGGTGCTTGTGATTATAAAAACTATTGTCCGCCAAAAGCGCAAGCAAAAGCAGGAAGCGCAAAAGAAGTTTACGGACAAAGAATAAACGGAGGGATATGCAAATGAAAGCATTTTATTATCGGTTGTTGGGTGAGGACAATCCTCTATTGCGTTATCCGGAGCTTTATGAAGCGGCTCTCAACGAATTTGCCCAAAAGGATTTTGAGGACGCCTCTCTGAATAGCATCCTGAAAGAAGCGAATATGAGCAAGGGCAGCCTGTATCATAATTTTGGTGATAAATTTGGCCTGTACCTTGCTTTAATGGACATGATCGTGCGGAAAAAGACCGCCTTTTTTGCCGATACCCTGAAACAAAGGCCAAGGGAATTGGATTTTTTCCTTACGGTAAAGCAGCTTGTCAAAGCCACGATCGCTTTTATGCACACCGATGACCGGCTTTATCAGGTGCTTAACCACAATCTGGAAGCAAGCGAAGAATTCAGGCAACAACTGGTGGAAATATTCCCGCATAGTCCGAGATTCGGATTCGAGGCCCTGGTGCGTGCTGCCTTAGAGACTGGACAAATTGACAACCGTTATGCGCCGGACTTTATTGCAGGCGTGTTTGAAATCCTACTGGAGCATGTTCACAGGCTGCTTCCCCCCGATCATCCTGCGGAGGAAATCGAAAACGTTACAGAACAACTAATAGACCTGGTGCAATATGGTATCGCATCAAAGAAGGAGAGGTGTATTTGAAATGCTTAAAGACTTAAAGGAGAACAAAGTTTTTGCGAGCTTTCTGGTGTCCTTTGTGGCTGCTGTGGCGATGATAGCATGCCTGACTTACGGTACTTTCTGGCCTTCAGTGAAAATGAGCGTGAAAGAACTTCCAATAGGTATTGTATCCCTTGATAAAGGTATCAGCCAACCGCAGAAAATCAATATAGGCAAGAACTTTGTTGATAAAATTAACGAGACTTCATCTGAGGCAGTAGACTTAATAGTTTATGATGATGAAGATGCCGCTGTGAACGCAGTTGACAACAAAGACATATATGCCTATCTTGTCATCCCTAGTGACTTCACTACGTCAATCCTGTCGCTCATCTCCGGCAATGGCAATGCGACACCCCCGGTTATTACGTCCTATATAAACGAAGGAATGAATTATAGCGGTGTCTCGGCGGCTCAAAACATTTTGAACACAATGACAGCACAGATACAAAGCGGAGTTCAAGCATTACTGCTTAATATGGCAACGCAGAATAATAACGTCTTTTCAGCCGATACGGTTAATAACCTGCTAACGCCTTTTACCGTGAATACTGTGAATTTACATGCAATCGGAAATGGTGGTTCAGGTACAATTCCGATGATGTTGTGTGTTTTTTTGTGGATGGGAGCTCTGCTTAGTACCCTGTTAATCTGGCGGAATACAACTAAAATTGAAGACAAAAAGAAAGCTGTTCTCATTCAATTGGCATCGGGAATTCTACTCTCTGTAATTTTAAGTTTTATAAACTTGTTCATCATCGGGAATATCATGGGGCTGACCATCAACAACTATTGGCCTCTTTACGGATTTGTAGTGCTTGTCGGGTTTGTCTTCTTCCTATTGCAGAGCAATATACTCAACTGGACTGGCATGAAAGGATGGCCTTTACTGCTCATGATCTGGCTGTTCGGCATGTCGGCCTTCAACCTGCCGCCTCAGTTCTTGAATGATTTCACAAAGAACGGAGTATATAGCTGGTCGCCGTATCGGTTCGCGGGTGAAGCTTTCAGGGATATTCTGTACTACAACTCCCAAGCTGATTTTCCGCAAATGGCCACTATTGTCGGCATAGCAGGCGGGGTATTGCTGGCTCTTCTACTGCTTTATATGTTTAAGAGAAATGCAAAAAGTAAAAAAGACAGCGAGGCTTCCTAAGGAATCTCTTAAGAAAATTATCTGTGGCCCCTGCCCGCTGCTTGGCAATCCAAAAAGGCTGGCGAAAATGGCCGCCCCGGACAACTCGATGTCCGGGGCGGCCTCGGCGGATTTTGTCAAGCCGGAGAACGTTCACGTCTTGTGCACCAAGTATGTAAAGACAGCGCTTTCTTCGGAGCCTTTCAGATACTCATGCCGCTGGCAGGTTATTACGCGGGACGGGTTGTGGTGAATGCAGACATTTTCATTTAATACGAGTTGGGAGATGCATACCAAGGGTTTGAGAGCATTTTTCTAGTGGAGAGTTGAGTTTTAAAGATAACCAAGGAGGAGAAGAATGAATGACTCCCTGCCATTGATCCGGGGCATTGCCCTCTCCAAGAGCTATCAGATGGGCGAAGTGGAAGTAAAAGCCCTGCGCCAGGCCGATTTTACTATTTTCAACCATGAATTCATCGTCATTCTCGGCCCCAGCGGGTCAGGGAAGAGTACGCTTTTAAATATTATCGGCGGCATGGATACACCTACCAGCGGAGAGGTGTACTACCGGGACCAGCCCTTGCACACCGCCAGCCAAAAAAAACTGACCTCTTACCGCAGAAACGCCGTGGGATTCGTTTTCCAATTCTATAACCTGATGCCCAACCTGACAGCTTACGAAAATATCAGCCTTGCCGCCCAAATTTCCGGGTCTCCCCTTTCCATTGCGGAAACATTGGCCAAGGTCGGCTTGGCCCAGAGGGCCGACCACTTTCCTTCTCAGCTTTCCGGAGGGGAACAACAGCGCATCGCCTTGGCCAGAGCCCTGGCCAAGAATCCGGATCTTTTGCTTTGTGACGAACCAACCGGCGCCTTGGATTTGCAGACAGGAATTCAGGTGTTGAAGCTGCTGCGTGACTTCTGCGACGTTTACGGAAAAACTGTGGTAATTATTACCCATAATGCAGAAATCCGCCAAATGGCGGACCGTGTTTTTTATCTCCGGGACGGCCTTCTGAGTAGGATTGAAAAAAATGAGAACCCCGTTCCGCCGGAAGGGGTGAACTGGTAATGCTGCACCGAAAAGTAATCCGGGATATAAAAGAAAACAAGGGAGCTTACGCGGCCTGTATCATCGTCATTGCCATCGGCCTGATGGTCTTTACCACCTATTCGCTGGTGATGGATACACTCACCCTGGCTCAACAGGATTTCTATAAAAAACAGAACTTTGCGGAGGGCTTTGCGGAAGTCCGAGCCATGCCTTACCGGGAAGCGGAAAAGCTGAGGAACATTCCCGGAATCAAAGACCTCCAGGGAAAAATGGTGGAAGATGTCCGGGTTCTGCTGCCCGGCAAGGGAAACGATGTTTACCTGCGCCTGGTTTCCTTGGACCCTTACCAGGAAAACCCTATCAACGGTGTCAGGATTGACAGGGGTTTGCCGCAATTGGCAGACGGGGCCATGCATATCTGGGTGGACAGCATGTTCTTTGCCGCCAATGGCCTGGCACTGAACCAGGAAATTGAAGTCATTGCCGAAGGCCGGAAAATTGCTTTGCGGGTCCTCGGTACCGGTCAAAGCCCGGAATTTATTTATGCCACGAGAACCGGTGGCGACCTTCCTGATCGGGAAAAGTTTGGCATTGCCTATCTTCCTTTGGCGTCCATGCAAACACTTTTTTCCCGGAAAAATACGGTGAATAGCATCATCTTTACCTTGCAGCCAGGTGCCGGCTATTCATCCGTTGAGCAGGAACTGGAACCCAAGCTCAAACCATACGGATTGGAAGGGCTCTATCCCAGGAAAGACCAGATCAGCCACCTCATGCTTACCCAGGAACTCAAGGGAATCCAGGCCGTGTCCCGGTCAGTGCCCGTGCTTTTCCTGTCCGTGGCCGGGGCCATCCTCTACATCATGCTGCGCCGCCTGGTGGAACAGCAGCGGGGCCAGATAGGCATACTGAAAGCCTTTGGTTATACCAACCGGGAGATCCTGGGGCACTACCTGACCTATGCCCTGGCAGCCGGGCTGGCAGGCGGGCTGCTGGGCGGGCTGGGCGGCAGCGCCTTGTCCTTTCTTTTAACCGCCGTCTACAGGATGTCCTTCAATATGCCGGGGCTTCAAGGCGGCTTTTCCCCCGCTTACCTCCTGGCAGGCATCCTGCTTGCTCTTGGCTTTGCCGCCTTTGCCGGTTACCAGGGATGCAAAAGAGTCCTGGGGCTGGAACCGGCTGAAGCCATGCGGCCCCCTGCCCCACCCTCGGCCGGAAAAACACTTCTGGAAAGAGCGGCCTTTTTCTGGAATATGCTCACCATGCAGGGGAAAATGGCGGTACGCAACATTTTCCGCAATCCCGGCAGGAGCTTTTTCGTTTTTTTCGGCATCATGCTTGCTTTTGCTTTGGGAGGGTTGACCTGGGCCTTCCAAGGTATGACGGACCGGATGATCCTTGACCAATACGAGAAGATTGAAAAATACAGCGTCAAAGTTTCCCTGACCGCTCCTAAGGAAGGCGATCCCGTATCCCGGGAACTAAGCCGTTTCCCCGGCGTAAAACGGGCCGAAGCTCTGGTGGAAGTCCCGGTTACGCTTAAGAATGAGTGGCGTGAGAAGAATGTGGTGCTCCTGGGGATACCCCTAAACAGCGAGCTTTATAATATTATGGATAACCAGTATAGAACCCTCCCTCCTCCGAAGGACGGGGTACTGATTTCCGAAAGGCTGGCCGGGCTTCTCCAGGCCCAGGAAGGTTGCACCCTTACCCTGGAAAGCCCGCTCAGGCGCGACCCGGAGGAAGAAAAAAAGGTTAAAGTTTCCGGCGTGATCCCCCAGTACCTGGGATTAAACGCCTACATGGAACTGGAAACAGCCCAGGCTCTCCTGGACAACGGCAAAATCGCCACGGCTGTCCTGCTGGATATGGAGGAAAACAATATTCCCCTGCTGCAGGATGAATATAACGGCAGTGCCACTCTGTCAGGAATCACCAATAAAACGGAAATGCTGAACAAAACCAGGGAAAAACTGGCTTCCGTTTCCGGTGCAATTTCTGTGCTGGCCCTTTTTGCCGTTCTGATCGGGTTTGCCGTAGTGTATAACTCATCAATTATTACTTTGTCGGAAAGAAGCCGGGAACTGGCCTCTATGATGGTCCTGGGCATGACGCCGGCAGAAGTCTTGTCCGTCATTACCTTTGAACAATGGTTTATCGGCGTCTGCGCCATGGCGGCAGGTATTCCCGTTGCCAAGCTGCTGCTGGTGGGGATGGCGCAGGCCCTCAATAACGATGTTTACACCATGCCTACAACCATGTCCGCGCCGGCGGTCGGTGCGGCATTTGCTATATCTGTCGCTTCCATCTGGATTGCCCAGCGGTTGGCGGCCAGGAAAATCCGCAGCTTAAGCCTGGTGGAAGTGCTGAAGTCACGGGAATAAACGCCTTGAGGGGGATAGAAGTAATGAAAAAGAAATGGAAAAAAATCATCGGCGGGATAGCAGTCCTGGCCATTTTAGGGATGATCATATCCCAAAGCTTGCAGCCCCTCAGGCTGGAGCTGCTGAAAATGAAAAAAAGAGATATTGCCCAAACCTTTACCGAGGAAGGGTTAATAGCCTCTGCGTCCGAATACTCGATCAGTACCGTTGCCGGGGGCAAGATTGTACGCCTTCCGGTAACTGAGGGGCAGAAGGTTGAAAAAGGCGCCTTGCTGGTGGAAATTGACTCCCGAGAGCTTGCTTTCCAGGCAGACCAGCTCCGGGCGCAACTGAAAAGCATTATGGGAGAAGAGACCAAAATCCTTAAAGACTCCTACCCCACAGAATTGACAAAACAGCAGGCCAGCCTGGAGCAGGCAAAAGGCGACCAAGAGGCGGCCCGGAAGAACTTTGACAGAATAAGCGCTCTTTATGATGCCGGCGCCGTCAGCAGTTTGGAGTATGAAAATACGCAAAAGACTCTAAAAGAGGCCGAAAATACGGTAGCCGCTGCAACGGCGGCTTGGGAAGCCCTGTTGGCGCAGAACAAACCCGGAGGAGGAACCGTCCTCTATTACGCCGGCTTAAAGGAATCCCTGGAATCACAGATTGAGAGCCTTACGTACCAAATAGACCAGTGTACGATTGAAGCGCCTGCTGAGGGGACCATTGCCCAGCTTTCCGTAAAAGAAGGAGAAACCGTATCTCCCCGAACCCAAGTGATGACCCTCCTTCCAAATGGGTTGTTCAAGGTTGAGGCTTTTGTCCTCACCGAAGACGTGGCTGATCTCCAAAATGGCATGCAGGTCAAAGTGATCCAGGATAAGCTGGATCAAGATATTACTTTCCCGGGAACTGTGTCCGACATTGCTCCGTCAGCCGTAACAAAAACTTCCGCCTTGGGGCTGGAGGAACAGCGCGTAAAGGTGACGGTGCTGCCGGATGTCCCTGCAGGCACAACCCTTCGCCCCGGATATGCTCTGGATATAGAGTTTAAGACTGCTGAAGAGAAAGACCGGCTGGTAGTGCCCAAAACCGCTGTCTTTTCTTACCAAGGCGGAGATACGGTATGGGTTGTACGCCAAGGAAAAGCTTCCATCCAGCCCATCAGCAAAGGCTTGGAAAATGAGGCGGAAATTGCCGTTGCAGAAGGGCTGCAGGAAGGGGATTTGATTGTTCTTGATCCCCAGTCCGAGGGACTAAAGGAAGGGAAAAAACTAAAACCACTCACTGATTAAAATAAAGTTGTAATCAATATGAAAACAACCGAACATGGGGACAGGGTTGCTAAACTACGGAGGAAGCTCGCCGACAGATTTTCCTGTTGTGGTCAAGCTTCTTTAAATAAGGCGTGGCATGAAAATGAATCTGGAGCTATTCGGATTTACCAAACTGGCTCTTGCCTCTTGAGTTAGAATATTCTAACATGGAAAATGTTATAATGAACTAACGACCGATCATTGGAAGTCATAATAATGATATCGTCTATAAATTTAGAAATTTCTAATAAGCCATTGCTCTCCGACATTGGCAAGTCTTAAAACAGCCGGTTTATTCAATTACACTTTTTCGACTAATAACGAGTTGGAGCAGTGTCTGCTTGCAGGCAATCGTCAACTAAATGGTAAAGGAGTCTTTCTTGAAGCAAAGATTCTCAAGCCCTGATTTTAGTATATCGGAAATCAAAACTGAACGAGGATCTGCAAAAGAGCGGAGTAGCAGAGTTTCTGTTTACATACGGATATCAAAACAATTCGGTCGAACATTGTATAAAGCATATAAAACACCGATTCGAGTTGAGAAAGGAATTCCCTCATGAAATCGGCATCTTTCTGGGCTACCCCTTAGAGGACGTGATAGGATTCATTGAAAATGGCGGGCAAAACAGCAAATGTACAGGTTGTTGGAAGGTCTATGGCAATGACCATGAAGCGATGAAGCTGTTTACTAAATACAAGAAGTGCAGGACATATATCAGAAATTGTTTTCTTGTGGCAGGTCTGTTTTGCAGTTGACTGTGGCTGCTTAACCGATAATCATTCAAATGAAAGAGGTAATTTTTATGAGTAAAATCGCGGTTGTTTACTGGAGTGGAACGGGCAACACAGAGAAGATGTCCGCTCTGGTCACAGAAGGCGCAAGAGCGGCGGGCGCTGAGGTTACGATATATAGAGCGTCCGAATTCTCTGCCGATTTAATGGATGCTTATGATGCTGTTGCGTTCGGCTGCCCGTCCATGGGTGCGGAGCAGTTGGAAGAAAGCGAATTTGAGCCGATGTTTTCCTCCTGCAAAAGTAAATTGAAAGGCAAAAAGATTGCGCTTTTTGGTTCCTATGGTTGGGGCGACGGTGAATGGATGAGAAACTGGGAAAAAGAGTGTGTCTCTGACGGAGCGACGCTGGCCTGCGACAGTGTAATATGCAACGAAGATCCTGACGAGGAAGCAAGCGGAGCCTGTAAAGCATTGGGCAAAGCGCTGGCCTAAATCATCTTTAGTGTATTGAAAACAAACGACAGCCTTACCGGAACTGGCAGGGCTGTCGTTTTCATTTCTTAGGGATACATACCTGGGTTACCTTAATAAATATGTCAGTGAAGTCAATGCTCCAAGAGTTATAGAAAGTAATATCATGTTGGGAATGATGCGCGGGATTAATAAACATAGCCATTTTTTCTGTTAGGCCGGCGTTATGACAGGCATTCTCAATCCTGTTTTGAGGGCGTTGGTGCATAATGTCGGTTCGGTCGCCGCGATTATAAACTCATCCCTACTGTTAAAATGGAGAGCGTAAAAATGAAATCAATCATTTTTACTGGGTGTGGTTTACTTGTTGGAATCGGATTGATTGCGTCGGGTACCTATTACCTGATAAAATAAAGGGGTGCCAAAGACTCCGATCTGTGCCCCCCTTGTCTCTTGTCCGCAGAAATCTGAGGATCGTCCCCCAAATTTTCATGTTATTGATTTTGGGCTTGAGGCAATGAGGTTCAGGGGGCACAAAATTATAAGCGTAAGTTAGATTTTTCTAACTATAGACTGTATTTATCTGAGCAGTTGTGTAGAATCAGCTGCTTTGAAACATTAGATTTTTCGGGAGGGAGTGAACAAATATATGTTTGTATTGAATACAGATAGCGGGATTTCATTCAGGGCTGCATCTGCTGGTTCAGGCCAAGTGGCCCGTAAAAGAGGATGAACTGGTCCGCCACGCCTATCAGAACGGCATCGGTGTGTATCCTACATCCAAGTATTGGAACTACCCCAAAAGCAGCGAATATGGGACGGTTCTGCTAAACTATGGCGGAGTGTCGCTCCCGGATATCCCTGTCGCGGTTGATCTTCTTTATCAGGCGTGGCTTGGGAATAAGCCTGGAGCTATGAAAAACTTTGATGCTGGTTCTTTTACCTTGAGTTAGACAATTCTAAAATAGGTTATGGACGAAACAGGGTATTGCTGTAGGTTGCTGATGTCCAAATAACCTATGAGGGATTGGTTGTGATGCTTTTATCATTGGCACCTATTGGCGAGGTGAATCAGATCAAAGTCATTTGGGGCGGGGAGGAAATAAAAAATTGCCTGAAAGCTTTCGGACTGGCTGTCGACATCGAGGTCTGCGTGTTGTCCAAAGCGTATGACGACCTCATTGTTGTCATGGTCAAGGATAAACGGATCGCCATAGGTGAAGAATTAGCGCGCAAAATCATGGTCTGATCACAGTCACAAATAAAGCTCTTAAACTTATAAGAAATAGTATAGAACATCGCTCTATGGGGGTGATGTTTTTTTATTACGCTGTTACGCCGGCTTAGACAGGCCTGGAGCCATGTAGTTTTTTCCCAACTGGCTCTTGCGGTTTGAGTTAGTTTTCTCTAACATATATTTGGTGCCTTGAGATACCAATGAGGGTATAGGTAATATATCGTCAGAAGTTGTCTATCAATTAGGGAAAGGAGGTATAAAGGTGCGTAAAGCGTTCGTTGTAATTACCCTGATGATAGTTCTTATCAGTATTTTCTCCATGACGGCGTTTGCCGCTACCGCCCATGAAACCTGGAATGAGGTCGTGGACGAGATGGAAGACATTTTGAATGAGTCTTACGATACATACGTGGCGGGAGACGCGAATGCCGCCAAAGACCAAGTCGATATCGCATACTACTCGTACTATGAAAAGCTGGGCTTTGAAAAAACGGTGATGGCGAATATTTCGGGCAACCGGGCGGCTACAGTGGAATATCAGTTCAGTTTTGCCAAAAAGGCTATCAACGCCGGCAGCTCGAACAATGAAGTCAGAGCTTCGCTCGACGAACTGATCAAGCTGCTGCGGGAGGATGCCAACCAGCTCGACGGTAAAAAAGAAAGCGCCGTGGGCGTTTTTCTTGCCTCGCTCTTGATCATAACAAGAGAAGGCTTTGAGGCCATCATCATCGTCGGCGCGATCATCGCCTATCTGATAAAGTCCGGGAACAAGCAAAAAACCGGCGCGGTCTATTGGGGCTCGCTCATCGCCTTGGGCGCAAGCGTCCTGATGGCATTCATCCTCAACAGCCTGTCCGGTGCCAGCGGCGCAAATCAAGAGATCACCGAGGGAGTGACGATGCTCCTTGCCGTCCTGGTTCTGTTCTATGTCAGCAACTGGATGATTTCCAAGGCGGAGGCGGCTGCCTGGACGGGCTATATCAAAGGGAAAGTTCAGAGTTCCATTACGAAAGGAAGCGTATTCTCCCTCGCCTTTGCCGCGTTTCTCGCCGTTTTCCGCGAGGGTGCCGAAACGATCCTGTTTTATCAGGCCCTATTAGCGGGCACAAAGACCTATATCAATATGATTTGGGTCGGCCTTGGAGTTGGCTGCTTGGCGCTGGTGATCATTTATCTGCTCATTCGCTTCATGAGTATTAAGCTGCCGCTAAAACCATTTTTCCTTGGCACCAGCATATTGATGTTTGTTATGTCCATTTCCTTTATGGGGTCCGGCATCAAAGAATTGCAGGAGGGCAACGCGGTAGGGGTCACACCAATAGCGGGTATTTCTTCGATTGATATTTTAGGAATATATCCCACCCTGGAAACGTTGATTCCCCAAGCTGCTTTGCTCGTGCTGACAATCGTTACCTTGGTGGTCCAGATCAGGAAATGGAAAAAGGCGCGGATGATAAATCCGAGTAATCAAGTTTGAACAGTCATAATTTGTATCAAGATTATGACACAAAATTAAAATCACTTTTAGGAGGAATACAAATGAAACTTAGAAAGGTGTCTATCTTCATTCTGGTGCTGGCAATGATTCTATCGCTTGGACTGGTCGGCTGCTCATCAAGTAATAATGCTCCGGGCGGCGCCTCCAACCCGCCTGCGGAGAATCCAGGTGATAAGGGCGACGGCGCGGTGGGCCCCGGCGACGTGGCCGGTTTCGAAGAATTCCCGATCGGTGACGACATAGAGCTTCCGCCCCTGAATGTTGCCGCGGTGTATTTCCAGCCTGTTGACATGGAACCAGTGGGTAAGGGCCTTGCGGCGGCGGATTCCGACATGCATATCGAGGCGGATATCTCTGCGCTGCAAAACGAACTGGGCTACGGCGTGGGTGATTTTGTCCCATGGCTGACGGTCAATTATGAAATCACCAGTAAGGACGGCAAAACAAAACTGAACGGAACCTTCATGCCGATGAATGCCAGCGACGGCCCCCATTATGGTGCAAACATCAAGCTCGGTCCGGCCGGCACCTACAAGGTTCGCTTCATTATTGAAAGTCCGGAGTCGCAGGATTATCTTCTGCATGTCGATAAAGAAACGGGTGTTACCGGGCGTTTTTGGAGCGAACCGCTTGTAGCCGAATGGGAGTTTGATTATGTCCCCAGGGTTTGGTAGTTTGTCCGCTTTATAAACTTTCAATGAATGTGATACGCGCCATGATTCGTTCGCGCGCAGGTGCGAGACTGTCATGGCGCGGCTCATTTACGCTCACAGGGAGGTGGTAAAACCATGCTGAAATATCTCATACAGGTTGTGCAGAATTCGCTTACCACCGGAATTCTTTTAGCGATGCTGTTTACACTTGTGCATATCAGCAAACAAACAAAGACAAAAAAGTGGCTGTCTTGGGGGTTCATAGCGGGCGTTGCCTCCGCGCTCATCTTGTCCGTTCTCAAATCTACGACCGTACTGATCAACAGAGAATACTGGAGCATTGGTATTTTGTCCGTGGCGATCCTGGCGGGAATTCTTTTCTATCTGTTCTCCTGGGGTATCCTGCAAAAAAGGGCGCCTGAATTGCAGGAAAGGGTATGGCGTGTTATCAATGCCGTTTTAGCGACCTCCCTGCTGCTCTATTGCCTGCCCGATATCTTTTTATATCCCACAGAATTTGTGATGTCGGGTGAAAGCGTATTCGGTACGGATTTTCTCTTTAAGCTGATTGGCTACCTGGGAGGCTTGCTGATTGTAGGATTTGCCGGGTTTGCCCTGTATAAAGCCGCAACGGGCTTATCCGTTAAGCTGGTACGCATCCTGCTGACCATTGGGCTTGCCGTCAATATGATCAATCAAGCCGCAGCCATTGTACAATTTTTACTGGCAAGGCGCATAATACCCATGTCTAAATGGCTTTTTGCACTCATCAAGCCGGTCATCAATTATAATGAATATTTCCTCTATGCCATGATGGTGATTACGATTCTATTGCCTTTGGTATTGTGGATCAAAAGCCTGCATCCCAAGGAAACGTATCAAAATCCCGCGCAGCACCGGAAAATCCGGGCAACGGCGCGCAGGCAAAGACGCTGGTGCGCGGTTGTTCTGGCCGGATATGTCCTTGCGGTTCTAAACCTGACGGTTGTAAAAGCCTATGCTGAACGGGAGGTCGTCCTTTCCCCCGCCGAGCCGATGAACATCGTTGGCAGCGAGATTGTGATACCCCTTGAAAACGTCAATGACGGTCATTTGCACCGCTTTGTATATACAGCCGCGAACGGTACTGAGGTGCGGTTTATCGTGATCAAAAAAAATGCGGTAACGTTTGGCGTTGGGCTTGACGCCTGTGATATCTGCGGTCCAACCGGTTATTATGAACGTGACGACGAAGTAATCTGCAAGCTCTGCGATGTTGTCATGAACAAGTCGACAATCGGCTTTAAGGGCGGCTGCAATCCTGTCCCGCTCGCCTACACCCTTAATGGTGGCAGCATGGTAATTAAGACTCAGAATTTGGAAAACGAAAATAAAAGGTTTGAATGAGGGAGGCGGTACTATGTTCTGGAGAATGGTAAAAGGTGCGCTTTTCCGGCAAAAAGGGAAAATGCTGATGATTGCCTTCACAATTGCCTTAGGAGCCTCCCTGGTCACTGCCCTGCTCAATGTCATGCTGGATGTTGGAGATAAAGTCAATCAAGAATTAAAGACCTACGGTGCGAATATCAATGTCGTTCCCAAAGGAGTTTCCCTTCTTGATGATCTTTACGGCGTTGAGGAAGGTTCCGGCGTGTCGGATCAATATTTGCAGGAATCGGAACTTGGTAAGATCAAAACGATCTTTTGGGCTTTTAATATTGTGGATTTTACACCCTATCTGGATACAGAAGTGAAGCTTAACTCCGGAGATAGTGAAATAACACTTGTGGGCACCTGGTTTGACCACCACTTGGATCTTCCTACAGGAGAATCTTTGAATACGGGCATGAAAAATATGAAAAGCTGGTGGGACGTGTCCGGCGATTGGCTGACCGATCAGGACGAAGATTCCGCCATGGTGGGCAGTCTGGTGGCGGGCAGAAACAATATTCAGGTTGGCGACATCATCGCCGTCGCATCTCAGGGAAAAACAAAGGAGCTGACGGCCAAAGGCATTTTCAATGCGGGCAGCGATGAGGACGAACAGATCTATGTTCCCCTGCCGGCCGCACAGGAAATTGCAAATCGCGCGGGATTTGTAAGCAGCCTGGAGGTCAGCGCCCTGACAACGCCCGATAACGAGCTCTCCCGCAGAGCGGCGCAAAATCCCAAAAGCCTTTCCATCAAGGAATGGGAAACTTGGTATTGTACGGCCTATGTCAGTGCGATTTCCTATCAAATACAAGAAGTGATCACGGATTCAGTCGCCAAGCCGATTCGCCAAGTAGCGGAATCCGAGGGCGCGATCCTGGAAAAAACGCAACTGCTCATGCTTTTAATCACTATTTTGAGCCTTGTTGGTTCGGCGCTAGGCATTTCCAATCTTGTCACAGCCGGTGTGATGGAACGCAGCCGTGAAATTGGACTCCTAAAAGCGGTCGGCGCTCATAACTCTCCTATTTCGTGGCTGGTTTTAACGGAGATCCTTGTTACCGCGATTGTGGGCGGCATTGGAGGATATTTTGCCGGACTTGGTTTTGCCCAAATCATCGGGCAGTCGGTTTTTGGTTCGGCCATTGACATCAAGCCGATGGTCATTCCGCTTGTCGCCGTTTTGATATTCCTCGTAACCTTGGCAGGAAGTATTCCCTCGATCCGGCTTTTGCTGTCGCTTCGCCCGGCGGAAGTCTTACATGGAAGGTGATCATATGAAAAAACAAACAATGTATTTTAGAATGATAACCAGTTCGCTCATCCGCCGCCGTTCCAGAATGCTTGTGGCCTTATTGGCGGTGGCAATCGGGGCGACGATTCTTTCCGGCCTTGTCACCATCTATTACGATGTTCCCCGGCAGATGGGTCAGGAATTTCGCTCCTATGGCGCAAATCTGATATTTGTCCCCTCCGGCGACGAATCGGCCTTCAGTATGGATGCGGTTGAAAGGGCAGCGGATTTTATTCCCGCCGCTTCTATCGTGGGCATCGCCCCCTACCGCTATGAGACAGTCAAGATCAACGAGCAGCCGTTTATGGCGGCCGGTACGGACATGGCTGAAGTGAAAAAAACGAGCCCCTACTGGTTTGTCTCCGGACAATGGCCTGGGGACGATGGGTACGTGCTGATCGGACAGGAAGTGGCGGACCTTATCCGTCTTTCGCCCGGCAACACCTTTACAGTGACCGGCACGGATAGTAACTTAAAGAGCTTCAGCCATGACTTTACCGTATCCGGGATCGTCCAAACCGGAGGAACGGAGGAAGCCTTTATCTTCATGCCGCTTGCGGATTTGGAGGGTCTGATGGGAAACAAGGGCGAGCTTGATGTAGTGGAATGCAGTATTTCCGCATCTCAGGCCACACTGGAGGATATCGTCAGGCAAATTGAGGAAAACGTCGAAGACGTTACGCCCCGCCTTGTGAAGCGTGTTACTCAATCGGAAGGGACCGTTCTGACTAAGCTTCAGGCTTTGGTCTATCTTGTCACGGTGGTTGTGTTGCTGCTCACCACGATTTGTGTCGCCACCACGATGATGGCAGTCGTTGCGGAACGGCGCAAAGAAATTGGTCTCAAAAAAGCATTGGGAGCCGCCAACAAGAGCATTGTGATGGAATTCCTGGGAGAAGGTTTGTTTTTAGGCGGCTTGGGCGGTTTGCTGGGCGTTGTGCTTGGATTTGTATTTGCACAAACCGTCAGCATGAATGTTTTCAGCCGTTCCATATCCTTTCAACCACTGCTGATACCGGTGACAATGGCCGTTTCGATTGCCATAACCGGACTGGCGTGCCTGATCCCTGTCAGAAGCGCGACAGATGTAGATCCCGCCATTGTTTTACGCGGTGAATAAAGGAGGGAGAAAGTTATGAATTTATTGGAGCTTAAAGATATTTCCAAAATCTACGGCAGCGTCAAGGCCTTGCAAAATATTAATCTGAAAGTTTCACAGGGTGAATGGCTGGCGATTATGGGACCGTCCGGCTCGGGGAAAACCACGTTGATGAACATCATCGGCTGCATGGATAAACCTTCCAATGGTTCCGTTATCCTGGACGGCACGAATATCTCCAAGGAAAGCGCGAAAAGCCTGACAAATATCCGGCGTGATAAGATCGGGCTGATCTTTCAGCAGTTCCACCTGATCAACTATCTCACCGCCTTGGAAAACGTGATGGTCGCTCAGTACTACCACAGTATGCCGGATGAAAAGGAAGCATTGCAGGCGCTGGAGCGCGTTGGCCTGGGAGATCGGGCCAAGCACCTGCCCAGCCAGCTTTCGGGCGGCGAGCAGCAAAGGGTATGCATCGCCCGTGCCCTGATCAACTACCCCATGCTGATTCTGGCGGATGAACCGACGGGAAATCTGGATGAAACAAATGAGAGCATCGTACTGGATATTTTCAAGCAGCTTCACAAAGAAGGCAGCACTATCATTGTTGTCACCCATGATCCTGAGGTTGCCGAGGAAGCTGGGCGTACCGTTGTCTTGGAGCATGGGCGGGTTGCGAGAATTGTCCGAAACAAGGAATGAGTAAGGAGGTGTGTTCGATGAAAAGAAGGTTTATTTTCATAATCTTCACCTTGGCATTCACCTTGCTGCTGTTAGCGGGGTGCAACGATAGTTCCCTCAATATCGCCTATAAGGACGGCACTTATACCGGGAAAAGCAGCGCGGATGACCGGGGCGCTTACGGTGAGGCGACGATCACCATCGACGACAACAAAATCACGGGCTGCAAATTCGTCACTTGGCAGAAGGACGGAAATATAAAGGACGAAAATTACGGGAAGGTAAACGGTGAAATCTCCAATCAGGAATATTACGACAAGGCGCAACTCGCTGTTGCTGCCATGAAGCAATATGCGCAGAAGCTTGTGGCGGTTCAAAAGCTGGAGGATGTGGATGCTATCTCCGGCGCTACGAATTCCTATGACCAGTTTAAGGAAGCCGTTAACAGTGCCCTGGATGAAGCGAAAAATGATTCGCATTAAAATCAATTTCTATCGACATCGAGTGATTACGAGCAGGGTTTTGTAAAGGATGGACGCCGCTATCATCATATTCTCTACACCCAAAATTAAAATTCAGGAGGCACTTGTTATGAAAAATAGGTTATTACCCGGTATCGTTACTGCTGTTTTAGGATTGTTGATTGCACTTGTACCGGTCTGCATTTTCCCGGCCTGCTCAAAGGTCATTGAAACCGCGGCGGGCGGTACGGTGCCGATGAAATGCTTTTGGTCCGGGCAGGCCGAAATTGGCATCGGTCTTTTGATCCTGTGCGGCGGCGTATTGCTTGCCCTTTTCCAATCACCGTTTACAAGGCTGGGAATCAGTATGATGACCGCCTTGACCGGCATTTTAGGTCTTTTAGTCCCCACCCTGCTCATCGGCGGCTGCGGGATGGCTACCATGACTTGCCGAATGACGACCTTGCCCGCGCTGATTGTTTTAAGCATCTTAACGGTAGCAATTTGTTCTGCCAACGCCATTTATCTCTGGCGGCAGAATAAAAAACTACAGGAGAAAACAAATGAGCAAGAAACCGTTAACAACCATTAACATCGCTTTAAATAATCTAAAGCGCAAACCGTTTCGAACGGTCAGCCTGATTCTGCTGGTGTCGATCTTTGCTTGCGTGCTTTTTGGCGGGACAGTATTATCGAAAAGCCTGGAGAACGGGATGAACAACCTGTCACAAAGAATGGGCGCGGACATCCTGACGGTGCCGTATGGTTATGAAGCGGATATTCAAAGCGCCCTTTTAAGGGGAGAACCCAGCACCTTTTACTTTGACGCCGGTACGACGGAAAAAATAGCACGTGTTGAAGGTGTCGGAGATGTATCCCCGCAGCTTTATATCGCGACGCTGAGTGCGGGGTGCTGTGCTTATCCGCTCCAGCTGATAGGCTTTGAGCCGAAGACGGATTTTGTCATCCGGCCGTGGATGTCAAGTTCGCTTCAATCTCCTCTGGCGGACGGTGAAATCGTGATCGGCAGCAGCATTAATGCTGAAGTGGGACAGAAGCTCAAATTCTTCGATCAGAATTTCTTAATAGCCGCCCGTCTGGAGAAAACAGGCATGGGGTTTGATACCTCCGTATTTATGAATCTTTCCACGGCAAAACAGGTCGCTCGGGAATCCGAGAGATTGAAAGCGCATCCGGTAGCGGAGAACGCGGACCTGATTTCATCCGTCATGGTTAAAATCAAGGACGGTTACGATGTAAAAGGCGTTGCCAACAATATCCTCCAGGCTTACGCCAAAGAGGGTATGCATGTGGTGACTGCCAAAAACATGTTAAGCGATATCTCCGGCAGCCTGCGTGGGCTTACAACCTATATCTACATCCTGGCAGGCGTTCTCTGGGTCCTGGCGGTCGGTGTGCTCCTTATCGTATTTTCAGTGACCGTAAACGGACGAAAAAGAGAATTCGGCATATTCAGGGTCCTGGGCGCGCCAAGGAGCAAACTGGTCAAACTGATCCTTTGTGAATCTTCTTTGCTCAGTGTTTTCGGCGCTGTAGCCGGAATGATAGCGGCGGCCCTCATTGTTTTTCCTTTCAGTACATATATTAGCTCATTGTTGGGATTACCCTATTTGCAGCCGTCATACGGGTCCATGTTCATAGCAGCGGCTTTGAGCTTCCTGATATCCTTCGCCGTAGGCCCGCTTGCTTCGGCTTATTCCGCAATTAAAATCGGGCGTTCTGAAATCTATACCGCCCTGAGGGAGAATGAATGATGCTTTTGGAAATGAACGGACTAAGCAAACAATATAAACGCGGGGAAAAGACCTTCTTGGCGGTTGACAACGTGGCCTTATCGATCAGCCGTGGTGATTTTGTCAGCATCATCGGGCGCTCGGGAAGCGGTAAAAGCACCCTTCTTAATATGGTTGCCGGGCTTTCGACGCCCACTTCGGGCAATATCAGGCTGGAGGGTACGGACATCTATGCCTTGAACGACAAAGAAATTTCGGAGCTGCGAAACGCACGCTTGGGATATATACCGCAAGGGTCCGGCGTGCTCTCCAACCTGACCGTTTTTGATAACGTCAGGCTGCCGTATTACCTTTCCAAAAGACGACAGGGCGATGCATCCGGGAGAGCGTCGTTTCTTCTTGATGAGGTCGGCATATCCCCCCTTGCCGATATCTTGCCTTCCCGGCTTTCGGGCGGAGAGTTGCGCCGTGTTTTGATTGCAAGGGCGCTGATGAATGAGCCGGATATTTTGATTGCAGATGAGCCCACGTCGGATTTGGATATCGAGACGACCAAAGAAATTTTGGAGCTCTTTTCCCGAATAAACAAAAACAGCACAACGATTTTGATCGTTACCCATGAATTGGACACACTGGAATTTGGGAATAGAGTGCTGACCATGGCCTCAGGGCGGTTAACGGAGGAGTCACAATTAAATTCAGCGCAAAATCCTTCCATATGGTAATTACGAAACACCGGAAGTTGGCTAAAGCTGATACTGCGACCAACCTATAGTCTGGATAAAAAAATACGCACGGAACGGAGGAAAAATCGTGAAAGGTCTATCAATCTCTATGAAACATTATATCAAGGCCATTTACGAGCTGTCGGATGATGGCATGGGCGTGCGTATCTCGGATATTGCGGCTAAGGTAGGGGTTACAAAAGCAAGCTCTTGTATAGCAATGAAAATCCTTCAAGAGAAAGAAATGGTGTATCGGGATGTTACAGACTGGTTTTTCTTACAAAAGAAGGTGAATATCAGGCAATTTTGACTTTAGACAAGGTTGAATCATACGGAAATTTTTGAATGATGTGCTGCACGTAAAGTATGAAATCGCGCATATCGACGCCTGTGTGATAGAATATCTTATTAGCACTGAAACGCTCTGCTCTTTATGCCGCTTCACTAACCGAAAATGTCTAGGAGGATGTTATGCGAAAACAGATATCGCCCCCGCGAAAGTTAAAAACTCAATGTAAATTTAGACGGTACGCTTTAGGCAAATGCCCTTTCATCAACCAAAGTTGATTTTGATTTCCCAGCAAAAAAACCAAGACGGAGGTTTTGCGTATCATCCCTGCACGGCGAAAGTCAGCTCTATTTCATTACCGTTTTGCCATTTGCAGGTAAGAACGTAGTAAAGAAAGGTATTGCCGTCATATTCTACAGGAAAGGTATAGCGCACGGCGTCTCCCTCCGTTGTGGTATCAAAGGGTATATTGAGATCCGCATATGGGCGGGGAACGTCAAGCGGCAATCTGTCGAAAGTAAAGGGGTCGCGTATAACAGCGACCTCCTGAGGCGCGTTCTGAAAAAAGCTGACAAGGATTTTTGCTCCCTCCGGAACGATTTGCGGCGAACCTTGCTCCTCAGCAAGCTCCTTATAAAACACCTGCTGATAGCTGGCCCGGTCATAAATTGCGCTGTTCCATACATTGGGCAGGATGTGATAAGCCTCCAGTTTATGGCTTTCGTTGTCTTTCAGCCAGGTGATTTCAACCGGGAGGGCATCGTATCCAGCGCCGGTCACCCAGAGCAGGATATAAGACTTGGGGTAGTTGTTTTTAATAAACGCGGTTGAATTGAGATCACGGATACGGAGCACATGTGTTTTATAAGTGTCATACCAGTCCTGGGGGTCGGTCGCCGCGTACTTGATGTCCTCCTCAGAAAGGATGTCCCTGCACAGATTTACCATGATATGGCCCTTGAGTCCCGTTTGTCCGCCCTTTTCAAACTCAGTAAACAAATAAGGCAACGCCTTAATATCCAAAGCAAGAATGGCGTTATACTCTGTTTGATGGGCGTCAATATAATCCTGAAGATTGGAGGATTCCTTGGGGGTAGACATAATAGTATTAATGCTATCTTCCACAAATGTTTTTTGGTCAGCCCGATCAGCCGGCAACAATCCCTGGCCGCCTCCGCCCGTGCCGATGCTCACGATTTGATATTCATTATTTCCAAGACTTTTGATGCGGAATTCGCTGTTGTTTCCTGCACACTCATAGCCCGTATCCGTTGGTTTAAAACTGCCGTTGGCGCTCATAAAGTAGAGCCCGGTGGTAGAATAGTTTGAATTAATATGCACACAGAATTCCTCTTTATCGCCCGCGAACAGGGAAATGTCGTTAAGCTTATAGCTTGTAATTCTGTACTCTTCCGGGATATCCTCTCCCATAAAAGAAGAATGGTAGTGGTCAAAGGCCGCTTCTCCAATCTTTAGCAAGTCGGTCTCCCGGGTGGAAAAGACCATAGCCTCCGCCTTTGTTTTTTCCAGATCAAAGGTCTCCTTGGGATTGGCCGCAAATATAAGCGACGCAGATCCTACCACAGCAATGGCAATAAGAATGAACCAAAAGGCAGGTCTTTTATAATGCAAGACATTTTTTATCCGCGCCTTCACATGGCTCTCGCCAAAAGCCAGAGGATTCATCGTCAAAAGTCTTTTTCTTTGCGACAGCGACAGCAAAGAGCCGGAGTAACCACTTTTGGCGCCGTCACCCAGTCTGCGCAGTACGCTTTCATCGCAGGACATCTCCATATCCCGGCTCATGAGGGCAAAGGACAGCCACATCAGGGGATTGAACCAATGGAGGATAAGTGCCAGAAAAGCAAAAGGTTTTATGAGATAATCCCGTCTACGGATGTGCGTGCGCTCGTGTTCCAATAGGTAGGAAAGATCGGCGTCACCGACATTAACAGGCACATAAATTTTGGGGCGGATAAAGCCGCACACCAAAGCCGTGCCAACGGCCTCGGTTTCAAAGACATTGCCCTCTACGAGGGTTGCGGTTTGGAGCTTCCTTTTGATTTTGGCATAGGAAACAATGCTGTAAATCAGCAGCGCAATAACCCCGGAAATCCAGATCAGGCTTAAAGCAGCCAGCCAAATTTGCACGGGGTTTATACTTGCAGCCGGAATAGCCTGGGGCAGAGCTGTGTTTATAGTATTGTCAATACTGTCAAAGCCGGACTGGATGGCAGGGTTCTGCATCAGTCCGATATTTTGCGGCACAAACTCCACGGTTCCTTTACCTTGCTGTACGTTCGGGTTGATCAGTCTTAAAAGACTGAAAACCGCCGCAAAGGAAATGGGGCATACGAGGCGAAAAAGAACCGGAGCCCAAAGGACATAAGAAAAAATTTTCGGCGCTTTTTTTAACAACAGGCGGACCAGGATGACACCAATCGCCGCATAGGATGCGGTGATGCTCATGTTCAGAACGGCGGTGAATAAATCCTGCAAGACGTTCATTTTACCGCCTCCTCGATGATTCGCTTCAGTTCCTCGGCCTCCTGTTGGGAAAGTTTCCTTTCATCGAGAAAAGCAGTCAGGAATTTCGGCAGCGATCCGTCAAAGGTTTTTTCAACCACGGTATTGCTTTCATATTTTTGCACTTCCTCCCGTTTAATCAGCGCAGTAACAATCGCCTCCTTGTTTTGCAGGATTCCACGTTCACAAAGTTTTTTTAACACCGTATAAGTAGTGGACTTTTTCCAGCCCAGCCTATCTGCACACAACCGTACCAGTTCTGTGGAGTTGATTGGTTCCTTGTCCCAAATAACACTGACAAACTTATATTCTGCATCAAACAGCTTAGGTTTTTCCATCTAGTCAGCCTCCTTTAAGACTATCTTAATAGACCTAATCGAAGTCTATCAAAATAGACCTAATTTGTCAATTTTCATTTGTATGAATTACCCCGCCGACTGGAGCGCGTCCCCTTTTTCACACTTCCAGGAATACAATTTGTATTCTCTGATTTTAGACACAGAAAAGAACGCCGCAATCTATGTCACGGCGTTTCATACATGAGCTTGCTTTAAATTAAAGAAAGCAGGGGATTTTTATTCCCCCGTTCCTTTAGCTTCCTATATTCCCTTTGCGGTAGCCGCCATGATAATTAAATCCGCTTTTCGTCAAGCTGACTTCCAAGCCGGCGACGGTGCGTTGTCTTTTCACATCAGTATCTGGAACAGGAAATATACTCTGCAACCAATTGGAAGCTATTTTTTGTTGGGTTTTCGCTTAATCAACAACAACTTCTCCATATCCGAAAATAGCGATGTATCCGTCAATTCAAACATCATCCATTTTCCATCGTGGTAGGTCGTAGATTCATCGTAAACGCTCTGCACTTCTATCGAATGATCGTTCTTATTTGCTTCAAATTTGGCTCTTTCATCTTTGCCAAAGATAATTAGAAAACCAAAAACATTTTCTTTAGCATATAAAGCACATAGAGACTTACCGCCTCTGCGATATTTATACTCGTATGTCCACCTTTTGCCGCCACTATTCCAAAGCCTTTCCATATCATATTTTGATTCAATCAGATTACTCAGTTCAATTCAAACGTCAAACAGCGATTGTCCAAGCAAAGCAGTCATTTCTTCATGAGTCGGTACTTTTTCAAGCATTATTAATCCCTCCTTAACCGCGTACATGCTTTTTGTTTCCAATTACACATCGCCTGTTGACAACTCCGAAAGGGGGATCAAGCAGGATGATCACGCATATCATTTTTTCAGAACATAATATCTTGACCTGAATATCTCCGGGTTCTTTTTAAACTCCATGATTTCATAGCGTTCTTTTTCGAATAATCCATCATCTCCTTTACTAATCAATTTCTCCAGACAGCGGTAATAAGCGTCCCGCCACACATTCTCATCCAGGACGAATGAACTCAGCATTTCCAAATTATATTTTTTAAATAAGGCTCTCTTTTCTCTAGCGCTTTTGAATTCATCGTGAATGATCAAATATCCGATATCTTTTAAGTGTTTTATCAGCACTGGCAACCCCGTTTCAAAACCAATCACATTTAGCAAGCCTTCAGCCAGGATAATATCGAATTTCTCATCAAATAAATTTTCATCAAATGCGGAAGCATGGATTACTTTGATCCGGTCAGCACAGTTTAATGCCTTGACCTTTTCTTCCAGCCATAATAAACAGGAATCATCCGAATCGACGGCATAAATCATGCCGTTACTTATTTTCGTCAAAGCCAGAGCCGGGACTCCCGTTCCACATCCCATGTCCAGTATCAATGGCTTATCGATTGGGGGAATCAAAGAGAATGCCTCAACGGTGTATTTGTTTAAGTTTCTGCGGCATCTGTCTCTTATTTCATAAGGGTTCTGATTCATGAAAATACTCCTTGCGGTAAATTCTAACTATATTATATTTTCCCCAGGTTATGGAATCAATCGGCAATCCCGTTAAAGCCTTTCGATTTCCTGCGGTCGTCTTATTCCTAATGTTATTTTCAAATAGTCGTTATAATCCTTCTCCTTCCCGCGCTGGGATAGCTCATTGAAAATAAAAAACTTTGAAACGTTTTTATACGAGCCAAGTCTTATGAGGGGGTGAGAAAGTGACGGACTTCGGAGAAATATATACAGAATACTTTTCTAATGTATATAAATATGTGCTGACCCTATGTCGGAACGAGGCTATTGCGGAAGATGTTACACAGGAAACTTTTTTCAAAGCCCTGCGGCATATAGATCAGTTTAATGGAAGCTGTAAATTATACGTATGGCTTTGTCAAATTGCTAAAAACACTTACTTCTCACTCTCCAAAAAACGAAAGCGGATGGCTCTGGATATAGATGCAGATTTTCCAGATATAACATCAGACTTAGAAAGAGATTACCTTGATAAAGACGCGGCCAAACAATTACATATTCTGCTTCATAATCTGAATGAGCCATACAAAGAGGTCTTTACTTTACGGGTATTCGAAGAACTGCCATTTTCTCAAATCGGTGAGTTATTCGGGAAAACCGCTAGTTGGGCAAGACTGATTTTTTACAGGGCCAAAAAACAATTACAGGAGGCAATGAAATGAAAACATCTTGTGAAATCATTAAGGATTTGCTGCCGTTGTATCACGATGGCGTTTGCAGTAACGACAGCAAAACGATGGTTGAAGAGCATCTTGCTTATTGTGATAGCTGCAAAGCCGAGCTGCAAGCAATGGACAATGAATTACCCATTAACAATGCGGAGCAGAATTTGAACGAGGCCGAGGCGGTAAAAAAACTGTCAAAGAGATGGAAAAAAGGAATGGTAAAATCGTTGCTGGAAGGCATTTTAATCACTATCGTGATTATTGCCCTTGTTGCCCTTGTTCTTTATTGCTTTATGGGCATCAGATTTGTACCCAAGCCCTATTGATTGGAGGAAAATAATTTGAGCCATTACATCATCAGGGAGGGTAATCCAGATTCGGAACCCGTGCTTATCTCGGCGTTAAATAAGTACGGTGACATTCCATTGGCCGAAGCATACCTCAATTGCGGCAATCCGCTGCTGGAAAGCGCCACCCGTGAATGGGTGAATAGCAAAAATTACGATATTTTTAAAAGGCCGGTAAAATCATCCGCCTATTGGGGAAGCAACCCGTAAGTCTCTGCTTTCCTTAATGTATCGAAATGAGTTTATCCAGAACTTACTTGATATGAGGCAAGTTTATTTCAATATTCCTCTCCATAATTTGTCTTTGGAATTTGGAGAGATATGGTGGAGGGATATGAAAAACCATAAGGGGCTATTCGATTATCAGGAACCCAGTAGCTACACGCGTTTGGAACAAAAAAAGCATGTTATCTACACGCTTTTGCTTCTCATGTTTTTAATTATTTGGTAGGCGAGGGGGGACTTGAACCCCCACCACCTCACGATGAGTGGATTTTGAGTCCACCGCGTCTGCCATTCCGCCACTCGCCCTTAAATTCAAGAACCTAATAACACTTTGATAGTTTAACACCGGAAAACCATTTCGTCAAGTTTTCCATCTTTACTTTTCCACTAAAAAACCGGAAGGTTATCAGCTAAATTAGGCATGATTTTCCCTGGTGTAAAATTTAAATTACAAAAATTTTAACAATTAATTTAACAACCCATCGCCTCTGTAATAATTTCATGAGCTTCTTCCGCTTCAGATTCCGGAACCAGGATTTCCACAGACGCATGTTCCCCTAAGTGCATAGAGCCAATCATTCGCAACTGAACCAACATCCCTTCATCTGAAAGAATCTGCTTATACTTTTCAGCTATAGACTTATTCGGTGCAATATAAATAACAGTCCACATTATTTCCAATCCTCCAAGGTAGAGAACAATTGGTTGTATTCATGATATCATAGGCCTAATTGGTATGCAATAAAGCCTTATTACCTTCTAAGTTTCCTATACTTCTCTAATAACGCCCTTTCTACATTTTCTGGAACAAATTCAGACACGTTGCCGCCCAAACTGGCGACAGTTTTAATCGCACTTGAACTGATAATGGAGAAGTCGCTTCTCGTTGGGAAAAAGACTGTTTCGATATCCGGATCCAGTTTTTTATTCATTAGGGCCAATTGAAACTCATATTCAAAGTCCGACGTTGCCCGCAGTCCCCGAATGATCGCGCCGGAACCACTGCGCCGGGCAAAATTTACAGTAAGTCCTCTGAAGGGCCGGATAATAACCCTTGGCATATCAGCTGTTGCTTCTGAGAACAAGCGGATTCTATCTTCAAGTGAAAATAACGGAGACTTGTTGTTATCTGCCGCAACCCCAACAATCACTTCATCAAATACACCGATTGCCCGTTGAACAATATCAAGGTGTCCATAAGTAACAGGATCATATGTTCCCGGATAAATAGCACTGCGCACTTATATTATTCTCCTTTTCACCAATATATCATCTCATATTTCGCCTTAATTTCAGAAAATCCTGCCCAATTATCAAAAATCCTGAATTGCTTTCCAAACAACGTTTTCACTGCCTAGAATTTCCGTTAATTTTTGCTCCAGATCGTTCTGTTCATCTACCCAGTAATCTTTTTTCCCTTTGATAAGTTTATTACTATCCAGGAAAAAGAAATAGACCGGAAAAGAGCCCGGATAACTTTTCAGGATCGGCAGGATTGTTTCCATTAGGACATTCTCTTCGCGGCTGAAACGTAAATACAGGCGTTTAGCTGCTTTCTCAGGTCGTACCGCTGCCACCGGTTGTCCCACTGCCGCCCTTTTGGCTCTGGAAGCAGGCTGCCAGTCATCTAAGGCTGCCAGTTTTTCCACAAAAATCTTTTTTTCCTCATCCCTGACAGTATAACGCCCTTCAATAATAACAACCGCATCATTTGTTAAGCCTCGCAACTGGGCAAAAACCCGCGGAAAAATCAGAACTTCGATACTTCCGGTCAAATCTTCCAAAACAAAACTTCCCATAAGTTCGCCCTTTTTGGTTACAGTCTGCCTGAGAGCAGTAACTATCCCGCCCAGAACAACCTTCTTTTCCTGGTCGCTCTCTAAACAGCCCGCGATATTAGCAGTTGTTATTGCCTTTATTTGGGAAATCACTGCCGATAAAGGGTGCCCGCTCAAATACAGCCCCAGGTATTCTTTTTCCATCTGTAAAATCTCACGTTCATCAAACTCTTTTAATACCGGAAGCTCGATCTCATAATCTTCATTTTCTGCCGGATCAAATAAGGATAACTGTCCGGAATCTTTTTCTTTTTGCCGGAGGTTCACCAACTCCAGGGTACGCTCAATTACGGCCAACGCCTGGACCCGCGAACAAAGGGAATTTAGGGCGCCAGCCCTGATCAGGCTATCCGCTACTCTTTTATTGAGAACCTTACCCCCGACCCGTTCACAAAAATCATACAGACTCTTAAAAGCACCGCTTGCCCTGGCTTCAATTATCTTCTCAATAATATTCAGGCCGACATTCCGGATTGCCCCCAAGCCAAATCTAATAACATTATCTTCCAGGGTAAAATCTATTTGACTGAATTGGACATCAGGAGGAAGAATTTTAATCCCGGAAGCCCTTGCTTCCTGGATATAGAACGATATTTTATCCGGAGATCCCATTACAGAACTTAATAAGGAGGCGGTAAATTCCAAGGGATAATTGGCTTTTAAATAAGCTGTCTGATAAGAAATAACCGCATAGGCAGTGGCGTGTCCTTTATTAAAACCATATTCAGCGAATTTTGCCATTAAGTCAAAAATTTCTTCTGCCTCAGAAGGATTTAAGCCCATTCTTAACGCTCCCGGGATCAGCCGGTTTCCTTCCGGGTCTTGTAAACCATGGAGAAAATTTTGCCGTTCTTCTGCCATAACTTCTTTTTTCTTCTTCCCCATCGCCCGCCGGAGCAAATCCGCCCTCCCTAAAGAATAGCCGGCCAAATCGCGGGCAATCTGCATGACTTGCTCTTGATAAACAATGATTCCGTAGGTCGATTTAAGGATTGGTTCCAGTTTGGGATGGATATAAGTTATCTCCCCGCCATGTTTTCTCTTAACGAACTCCGGAATTTGCTCCATCGGGCCGGGACGGTACAAGGCCAGAACCGCAATAACATCTTCAAAACAAGTTGGTTTCAGGTCCTTAAGGATCGCCCTCATGCCACCGCTCTCCAACTGGAATACTCCGGTACTATTGCCTGCCGCCAATAATTCATAGGTTTTTTGATCATCCAGGACCAACTTTTGCAGGTCAATTGCAAGCCCTTTGTTTTCCGAAATCCGGCGTACTGTTTCCTGGAGAATGGTAAGATTGCGCAAACCCAAAAAATCCATCTTTAACAAACCAATCTCCTCAATTGTTTTCATGGGAAACTGGGTCAGCAGGACACCGTCCGCTGTTTTCTGGATAGGCAGATAATTTGTTAACGGCTCTTTAGCAATTACTACTCCGGCAGCATGGGTTGAAACATGACGGGGCATTCCTTCCAGGGCCTGGGCAATTGTAAAAAGTTGTTTGATTTCCTGATCCCCTTCAACCATTTCGGCTAATTCCGGAGAGAAAAGCAAAGCCTTTTCCAGGGTTATCCCCAAATCATTGGGGATTGCTTTGGCAACTTTATCTACCCTTGTTAAAGGTATTCCCAAAACACGGCCGACATCCCGCACACAGGACTTGGCGCCCATCGTGCCAAATGTTATAATCTGGCAGACTTTGTCCTGGCCATATTTTTGCGTAACATATTGGATAACATGTTCCCGTCCTTCCGGATCAAAATCGATATCAATATCCGGCATACTGATCCGCTCAGGATTCAGGAACCTTTCAAACAGAAGATTATGCCTTAAAGGTTCAACTGAGGTTATTCCCAACAAATAGGCAACCATACTTGCTGCGGCCGAACCCCGGCCCGGTCCGACAGCAATCCCATGCTCCCGGGCATATTTACAAAAATCCGCCACAATCAGAAAATAGCCCGAAAACCCGGTCTTGGAAATCACCCGCAATTCATAATCCAGGCGTTCCCGTTCTGCCATAGTCGCTTCCGGATAATATAAAGGAAAAGCTTCCCGGCATTGTTGATCCAGATACTCGTCCAGAGTAAAACCGGCAGGGACCTGAAAAACAGGCAGGTGGCTCTCGCCAAAACAAAACTCCACTTGACAAAGCTCGGCAATTTTAAGAGTATTTTCCAGGATTGCGGGCTGTTTCCCGAATAAAAGCAGCATTTCCTGCTCGGATTTTAAATAAAACTCCTGGCTGGAAAAACTCATGCGGGAAGTATCAGCCAGGGTTTTTCCGGTCTGAATACTAAGCAAAGCATCCTGCACAAAAGCATCCTTATGTTCAACATAGTGGACATCATTAGTGGCCACAACAGGAATTCCGGTAATTTCATGAACCTGCCACAGGCCCGAGTTAACCTTCTGCTCTTCCTTCAGGCCATGGTCCTGCATTTCCAAATAGAAATTTTCTTTACCAAAGATCTCTTCGTACTCACGGGCAGCCCGGCAAGCCAACTCCAACTGGTCATTAAGCAGATAATTAGAGATTTCTCCGGCCAAACAGGCGCTGAGGGCAATTAATCCTTGGGAATAACAACGCAAGCTTTCTTTATCCACCCGCGGTTTATAATAGAAACCTTCTGTAAAAGCCAAAGAAACCAAACGCACTAAATTACGGTAACCTTCTGCATTCCTAGCTAAAAGAACAAGATGACGGTTGGAATCATCACGGCCCGTAGTCCTGTCACTGCGCTTAAATGGAGCTACATACACTTCACAACCGATTATTGGTTTAATCCCGGCTTTCAAACAGGCCTTATAAAAGTCCACTACTCCATACATAACTCCGTGATCAGTTATCGCTAAGGCCGGCATGCCTAATTCCTTAGCTTTTTGAACTAATTTTTCAATCCGGGCGGCACCGTCCAGCAGGCTGTATTCAGTATGAACATGAAGATGGACAAACATTCTTCTTTCTCCTTAACAGTTAACTAAACTGCCTTCATCTTCTAAAGAAAACTTGGCTTTCGCCAAGCCTTCAGAAATTAAGCTTGCAGCAGTTTATTTCTTAAGCTATTCCGGAATTTTCGTCGTTATTATATCATAATAACACTATCAGATATATATTTGTCCTTTTCTTTTGCCGGCCGGTTACGAAGGCTATATATCCTTTTGCTGATCTCTTTAGGTTGTTCCCTCCCGTTTACGCAGCCTTTGATTCATTAAACCGCCTATTCTTCCCGAATCCTTGGCTGTTAAAGTATGCCAGCCTTTGTTTTGGACCTGTTCAAGCAAACCCAGTTCAGCGGCAATTTCCAACTTTAAGGGTTCCAAAGGATCGCTGCGCTTTAAGCGCTTTTTGGGAAGACTATTTTTCTCTTTTTTAAATTCTGCAGACTCTGAATCTTTCATAGCTATTCCCTGCACAAATTCCCTGCCTTAGGCAGTACAGTGCAGTCACTTCCTTCCCTTTTCCATTCCTTTTTGATTTGCTTAAGCTAAAAGATCATAAACATAGTGCGGACAAATTGGCGTTCTTTCTCCGTGACGGTGTTCTAAGCGGCAATGTCCGTCAATTGCATACAAACAATTACTGGCACAAAGTTTTCCGGTCATATAATCATCTCCTTTATTTAGAGTTTTTCCTTTGGGAAACAAAAATATCCCGTCTAATTTCTTTAGAACAGGATATTAAGCAATAAATTATAAATTAATAAATAAATGATTCTGCTGCAGAAACTCCATAACTGTAGGTTCGGCACTATTGCATCCTACGGTGTCAGTGTTCGTTTGGGGCAAGCACCTTCGGCGATAATGTCCACTGGACACTATCGTGATCGCAAACGCTACATTTGCTATTCACTTGACTATAAAACTACACGCCAAAACCCAAAAGTATTACTGCAAGTGCGCCGCTGTTTATGCCGTCACGCCACTTTGCCGTCCATGGCAGTGGCTAATCAGAACATCCATGTTCAAGTCATGGCAACAGCGGCATCAGTCCATCCGTGGACAAGTCAATTGGCGTGCTTAACGTTTTATCGGCCGAATGTTTATGCTATCCTTGGCACATTCGGCACTTGGCACATCCGGTGCCTTCGTCTCCTTTGAATTAAGCAAATTCCGCTAAATGCTCTCTCTGCAATAGTGCTTAATACTTTTTGCAGTAAAATCA
>DATMXV010000373.1:0-6893 GCA_035561335.1 Desulfitobacteriaceae bacterium | reverse complement strand
GTATTTGAAGAGGAAGAAATTCCTCTTTAAAAATATCCTTAAATCATACCAAATAGATGTGAAAACATTAGTATCGATTTTATTTTGAGAAAGAATGTGCAAGCTGGGAGTGTAGCGTAATGACTGTCGATCAGATGACTCCCCTGGAAAGGATGACGGCTTACAATCAGGGGAAACCGGTTGACCGGCTTCCTTGTGTGCCCATTGTAGGTAATACTGCCGCCAGGGTTATCGGAGTCAAGGTATCCGATTTCCGGGGAAACGGCAAGCTTATTGCTCAGGCACATATTGAGGCCTTCAAGCTTTTCCGCTATGACATCATTCGGATTTTTACCGATCTTTATACCCAGGCGGAAGCAATGGGAGCTCAGGTTCATTATCCGGATGATGAGACCGCTTACCTGGAAGCACCGGCCATATGCGAACTGTCGGATATTGACAAACTGGAACCTGCTGATCCTTGCCACGCCGGTAATTTGCCGCAATTCCTGGAAGCCATGAAGATTACTATGAATGAGGTGGGTCGGGAAGTGAGCGTGACCGGTGCCCTTACCTGTCCTTTTACAAATGTCTCCTTTTTAATAGGGGCCGATAGACTGAGCAGGTTGACGATCCGTAATCCGGAAGCAGTACATAGACTTTGCGAAGTATCATTGCAGAGTAATTTGCTGTATGCTCAAGCAATTATGGATATTGGCTGTTTACCAAGCCTGACTGACGCTATGTCCTCGTGTTCAGTAATCAGTCCTAAACAGTTTAAGGAGTTTTCCTTTCCTTACTTGAAAAGATTGATTGCTTACATCCATTCCCGGGGTAAACCGGTTACCCTGCATATCTGCGGCAAGACAGCCAAGATCTGGGAAGCGATGGCTGATGCCGGAGCAGATTGCCTCAGTATTGACAATGATGCCGACCTGCTGGAAGCGAAAAAACTGGTTGGGCACCGGGTCAGGCTGATGGGAAATATCAAGCCTGCCGAAGTTATGCTGGGCGGCAGTCAGGCCGATGTCCGGGAAGCAGTCTGGGAATGCGTCCGCAAGGCTTATGACAATCCCAAGGGTTATATAGTAGCCTCCGGTTGCAGCTTGCCGACAGAAACCCCCTTCAGCAATATTCATGCTATGCTTGATCAGGTCCGTGAGATTGGTTATCCGGTAGATCTCACGAAAATTTAATTACCTGGTATTTAAACTTGTTGTTTGGGGATTATCCCATAAAAATATATAATAAAAAAATATTTAAAATGAGGAAGGGTGTAGAAAAATGAAAAAAGCGTGGAAAACTGCGCAACTGGTCCTGACGCCGCTGCTTATTTTGGCTTTGGCAGGATGTGGGGCCTCCAAAAGCACAACGGGGACGAGCGATAACACTGCCAAGGAGATTAAGAAAGTCAAAATAGGGTACTTTGGTAATACCTGTGAAGCCCCGTTGTTCGCGGCTTATGAAAAGGGCTTTTTTCAAGAGGAAGGACTTGAGGTGGAATTGATCAAAGGGGATGCCAATACCCTGAAGGAAGGACTGGCTACCGGAAAAGTTGATGCTACGGACGGGCTCTTGATGCAGTGGCTCAAACCTATCGAATCCGGTCTCAATATTAAATTCACAACCGGCCTCCATACAGGATGTATCCAGATTTTGGCTCCTGCTAATTATACCCAGTTTACTTCATTTAAAGATTTAAAAGGGAAGAAAATCGGTGTCCCGGCAATTGGCGGGGGTCCAATGATCCTGGTGGCCAGACTGCTTAGCAATGAGGGTATAGATACTCAGAAGGATGTTGAGTGGAAGGTATTCCCAAATTCCGAACTGCCTTTAGCCATGGAAAGAGGAGAAGTTGATTTTATTTCTGTTGCCGATCCTTTTGCTCAATTGACAGTTGATCAGGGTAAGGCCAGGAGTATTTATAACTCAGCTACAGATGTACCGTTTAAGGACGAATACTGCTGCCTGCTTGTTATCAACGGTGATTTGCTTGAAAAAGACCCGGATACGGCTGCAGCAATTACACGGGCCTTTATGAAGGGGGCAACCTGGGTAAATTCCAATCAAAAAGAAATTGCCCAGATCGAAGTGGACAAAAAATATGTACCGGGCGACCCGGAAACCAATCTCAAAGTCCTGTCCTCTTACAACTATAATCCGTCTGTCGAGGGAGGCGCCAACGCTGTGCTGAATTCGGCAATAGAGATGAAAAAAATAGGGGTACTGGCTAAGGATACAGATCCTGAGGCACTTGCCAAAAACAGTTATGTCAGCTTAAAAGGCGTTCAATAGAACAGGATGGTTAAGTATGAATTCAAAAGAGATTGTTTACAGGTTGGCTCACCGCCAAGCAACTCCCAGGACGCCTGTTTCCCTGCTCTCGGGAGGAGTATGGACTTTTAACAGGCAAGGGTTATCCCTTAAAGATGCCCTTGATCTCGGGGCGGAACGTGCTGCCGAAATAATTGCCGCCACAAATGAACAAGTAGGTTCGGATATTGTTTGGCCAGGTTCGGGTTACCATAACCTGGCTCTTCAAGCCATTGGCGCCAAAATTAAATTCCGGGCTGCAGGGGCCCCGGATATTCAGGAGTCCCTGTTGAAAAAAGCGGCAGAGGCCGACAGTGTTGATTTGAATCTGCTGACAAATGATGAACATCTGAATATTCTTTGGGATACAGCCCGTCTCGTGGCAAATGGGATCGGAGCGGAGACTTTGGTAGGTTCCAGCCAGTGGGGGCCGGTTACTTTGGGAGGCCTGGCCTACGGGGTGGAAAACTTGCTGCGCGGTATTTATAAGGACACCGCTGCAGTCCACAGGGTCCTGGAATTTGCCTCTGAGCTGTGTTACCAATATCTCGAACCATTTGTTAAGGGGGGAGTGGGAATTGTCTCTGTTGCGGATCCGACTTCGTCGGGTGATATGATTTCCCGCCAACAGTTTAAGGAGTTTTCCCTTCCCTATCTCCGCAAGGTTGTGCAAAAAATAAAAGCCCATGGAATCCTGGTCCTGATCCATATTTGCGGTAATATTGCCAACAGGCTGGATCTGATTCCGGAAACCGGGGCCGATATTATTTCTTTGGATTATAAGGTTGACCTTGATTATGCCCGGACCACAGTCGGCAAGAGGATTGCTTTCGCCGGCAATATGGATCCGGTAACAGTTATGCTCAACCTAAAGCCGGATGAAGTTGCCGGGGCTTGCCGGAGCTGCATCGACAAAGCAGGCGCCGGCAATTATTTATTGATGCCGGGTTGTGATATCCCACCCGGAGTTCCCCTGGAAAACATTCAGGCTATGGTAGCGGTGGCTCATAACTATCAAAAGGAGGTTAGCTCGCTTGAACTATCTTGACAATAAAGAACCGCCCAAAAGAGAAGATCGCTTGAAGACCTGCATCAGCTATGCAGGGACGGTTTGCGGGCTGGCAAAAGAAAGTAAAAATTGTTGTTTGAATGATGGAGAAAGAAGTTTTTCCCAGGGGTCTATTTGCCTTTTGCTGCCGGGATTGGCCATGATCAACAGTTTGCCGGATAATGTTACCATTCTGCACGGGGCTATCGGCTGCGGCTCCTGTGCGCATTCGCAGAATGCCAATGTACGGGCGGGAGGAAATGTGCGCTGGGGACAAGTTAAGGATGCGCTCTGGCTTTCGACCGCCTTAAATGAAGCGGACGTAATCGGCGGCGGCGAGGTTAAACTGGAAAAAGCAATTATTGAAGCGGAGACAAAGTACCGGCCGGCAACAATCACGATAGTTGCCGGTTGTGTACCCGGAATTATCGGTGATGATATTGATGGAATTGTGCAAAAGGTTCAGCCTTTAGTTAACGCCAGGCTCATACCTGTGCATTGCGAGGGTTTCAAAACCAAGATTTGGGCGACAGCCTATGATGCTGTCTACCATGGGATCGGGAGAACTCTCCTGGAAGAGCCTGAAACCGAAAATAAGTTGATTTATGATGAGTCAGAGGAAATAAAAGAGAAGGTGCGGCTCAGCCGGACCGTGAACCTGATGAATGTATCCTCTATGGGCAGAGCTGATGAACTGGAGCTGACCAGGATTTTACAGGCCCTGGGCCTTGAGGTTAACATCTTTCCTGTTTTTGCCCGGCCGGAGGAAATGTACAAGGTAACCCAGGCGGCCCTTTCGGTGGGTACCTGTCCGACGCATGATGATTATTTTCTTAAACATTTAGAGGAGAAATTCGGTATTCCCTATCTCTTAAAGCATATGCCCATTGGGATTGAAAATACCGGCCTGTGGCTTAGAGATATTGCCCGCTTCTTTGACCTGGAAGAACAGGCTGAACAGTTGATCAATGTGGAAACTGCCGAATTAAGAACAGCGCTTGCAGAATATTTACCGGTTTTCCAAGGAAAAAAGGTTTTTGTTGGCGCCGGTGAATTCAGGGCTTTAGCGACAGCAGGGCTTCTCCAGGAGCTTGGGCTGGAAATAGTCGGCATCCGTTCTTATCATCATGATGAATTCGCAGTTGGGGAATATGAAAAGCTGGCGGCATCTTCCCCCAAAGACTTTGTCATCAATATTGCCAATGCCCAGCCTTTTGAGGAAGCCAATCTGTTGCGGCAACTGCAGCCTGATGTTTTTTTAGGTCACTGGAATGGAAACGGTACTGCTTCCAAGCTGGGGATGGCGACCCATGTTATTTATAATACCGGCTTAAGCTATATCGGGTACCTGGGAGTATATGAACTGGCCCGGAGGTTGGCCAGACAGCTGAAGAATACCAGCTTTAATAAAAAACTAAAAAAACATCTCACATTACCTTATACCGACCAATGGTATAAGAACGATCCGTTTAAATACATCAAAGCGGCGGGAGGTGGGGTGGATGACTAGTTTCATTGAAAGGCCCAGATATCTTTGTTCACTGGGCGGGGCTTTTTTCACTCTGACGGCTTTGCCTGAAACCATCCCGATTTTACACGCGGCTTCCGGCTGCGCCGGGAATATTACCTGGACACAGAATGGCGGTAGCGGGCTGCAGGTTGGCGGCTATTGCGGGGGCTTAAGTGTTCCCAGTTCAAATGTGCAGGAACGGGAAGTTGTCTTTGGCGGAGGCGAAAGACTGCGTGAGCAGATCGAAAACACCTTGGATGTAATGGAGGGCAGGCTTTTTGTCGTAGCCACAGGTTGTGTGACCGAAATGATTGGTGATGACGTCAGGGCAGTAGTTAATGAGTTCAGACAAAAAGGTGTAGCAATAGTTGCCGCCGAGACAGGCGGTTTTAAAGGGAATTCGTATGACGGCTATGATCTTGTGCTCCAAGCCCTGGTCAAAGATTATGTCAAACCCAGCCGGACCAAGCGTAAAGGCAAGGTCAATATCCTGGGAATTGTACCGTATATGGATGTGTTCTGGCGGGGCAACCTGGAGGGGATCAGGCAGGTTCTAAGCAAACTGGACTTGGAGGTCAATACTTTTTTCACACCTTACGATACTCTGGAGAGTCTGGAGGATGCGGCAAGTGCCGAACTGAATATTGTCGTTTCACCCAGTTACGGGGTCGAGACTGCTGAAACTTTTACCCAGGTTCACGGGATCCCCTACATTAATACAGGATTGCCGATTGGGCCTTCGGCAACCGACAGTTTTCTTAGAGACGTTGCCCGGGCGCTTTCCCTGGATCCAAAGTCAGCAGACAAAATCATTGATGAGGAAAATAGCTTATATTATAAATATCTTGATACTTTAGTTGAATGCTATAATGACTTGGACTTACAAAAGTTAGCTGTCGTTATCGGTGATGCCAACTATGCGCCGGCAGTCACCAAATTTTTGGCTGATGACTTGGGCTGGTTACCGGAGTTGGTCGTATTTACGGATCAGATTAAAGACGAACAGACAGAATTATTTTTAGGTCTGACAGATAATCTGGAGTCCGGCTTAAAACCAAAAGTAGTTTTTGAAACAACAACCACTGAAGTGATTGGACATTTGAACCGGTTATATCCCAAGACAGGAAGCAGCAAGTATGTCAAAACCTTCAGCCCCGCCTTTGTGGTTGGGAGTTCCCTCGACCGTGAGTTAGCCCGGGTTATTAACGCACCCCATTTAAGTATCAGTTTCCCTGTAGCCAACAGGGCAGTCCTGGACAGGGGGTACACAGGATACAGGGGTGGACTGCGCCTGGCAGAAGATCTGCTTAGTGCTGTGGTAGCAGGGAGATAGGGGTTTAATGCCCGGAGATTAGTATTTAATTTAAAGAGCAATAATACAGATTGAATTTCCGACCAGAAAACCGGAGGTTATATTCATGCATATTCATGCAGATGGAATATGACCTCCAGGCTATTATTGTTATTACAACATTAATAAGCAGAATATGGTATAATACAAGTACTTGGATATGACCATAAACTTTAAGTCTTGCCGGGAGTGTTATTACCGTTAATGACGCCAAGAAAAAAGGTCAAGGGGATAAATAATGGAAAATGAAATTTTAAAGGAAATTCTTACAGAGTTAAAGGAACATTCAAAAGAACTGCGGGAAATTAAACAGCACAACAAAGACATGGATGAGTCCATCAGAGATATGGATAAATCAATTAAAGAAATGGATAAGTCCATCAAAGAGACGGATAAATCAATCAAAGAGATGGATAAGTCCATCAAGAACCTTGAAAAAGACGTAGCAGAAATTAAACATATAATTAATGATTATGTCTATGTTGATATTGCCAAATTAGAAAAACGAATTGAAGCATTAGAAAAAAAAGTGGTCTAAGCCTTTGCCTACTTTTATTTGCTTTAGGTCACCAGACAAACTGGAGGCTTGGGTGCATTGTTGGAAATGCAGACCGGGTCTTTTTTATTTGGAATGAGCGAAGAAGTGTGTCACACCACTTTTTAATGTTGCTGTTAGTAGAGTACCTGAATAG
>DATMXV010000372.1:0-2682 GCA_035561335.1 Desulfitobacteriaceae bacterium | reverse complement strand
GTATATATAATATAAAACATATAGGATTAGTCTGGATAATTGTCGGCGGTATCCGGAATAACTAAAAGGTTCTGGAAGGGAAACGAAGTTTCTTGGAAGAAACGAAGCGATTGTAATAAACATTTGAGGAGAGAAGATAATGGGAACAGGGGATGTATCAAAGTATAATATCAGCACAAAGGTTGTTCATGGATATAAATGCTATGATCAGCATACGGGAGCGGTAAGTTTTCCGATTTATCAAAGCGCGACTTTCAGGCATCCGGGACTTAACCAGACTACCGGTTATGACTATTCGCGCCTGCAAAACCCTACGAGGGAGGAACTTGAAAATACAATTGCCAATCTTGAAAACGGCCGGTTTGGCTTTGCCTTTTCAAGTGGGATGGCGGCTGTTTCTACCATACTTACTCTTTTTGCTCCCGGGGACCATGTAATAGTGTCTGATGATCTTTACGGCGGTACATACAGGCTGTTCGAGGAGATCTATAAAAAATATGATATAGAATTTTCGTATGTTGATACAAGCTCTATTCAGGAAATAGAAAGGGCAATCAAACAAAACAGCAGGGCGGTTTTTGTTGAAACACCCACAAATCCTATGATGAAGGTCGCTGATCTGAAGAAAATAGCGGAACTTGCGAAAAATAAAGTAATACTTATGGTTGTAGATAATACTTTTTTGACCCCCTATTTCCAGAGGCCCCTGGAACTTGGAGCTGATATTGTTATTCATAGCGGAACCAAGTACCTTGGCGGCCATAACGATACTCTGGCAGGTCTTATTGTAGTCAATGATGAGGTTCTGGCGGAAACGATAAAACTTGTGCAAAAGTCTGAAGGCGCGGTTTTGTCCCCGTTTGACAGCTGGTTAATTTTAAGAGGTATAAAAACCCTGGGTATACGTCTGGAAAGACAGCAGGAAAATGCCATCAGAATTGCGAAATGGTTATGTGAACAGAAAAATGTTACAAAGGTATACTACGTGGGACTGCCTGAACACGAAGGTCACGAGATCTCAAAAGCACAGGCTTCTGGTTTTGGGGCCATGATCTCCTTTAATGTTAAAGATCCAGATATGGTCGAAAGAATTCTGGAAAGGGTGCAACTGATAATTTTCGCCGAAAGTTTGGGCGGCGTAGAAAGCCTGATAACCTATCCGGTTGTCCAGACCCATTCGGCTATACCGGAGGAAATCCGGGAAAAAATCGGGGTTACGGATACACTGTTAAGGCTTTCGGTTGGGATTGAAGCGGTAGAGGATATAATAGCTGATTTGGAACAGGCCTTGTCTCCGGAGGATACCGGAATCCAAGAGAAATAAACGTTTGGGAGTGGTTTAAATAGGCAGCATATTTGATGAAGAAATTGAAAGAAAAAATACATCCTGTTTAAAATGGGATTGCTGTAAGCAAAGATTTAAGAGGGCGGATATTTTTCCAATGTGGGTTGCGGATATGGACTTTAAATCGCCCGCCCAAGTGATTGACGCTCTTATTCGCAGAGCGGAACATGGGGTGTTCGGCTACACTGTGCCATCAGAAAGTTTGTCGAAAGCTTTGCTTGGCTGGCTGGAAAGAAGGCATCAGTGGGAAATAGACAACAGCTGGCTTGTGCACAGCCCGGGGGTTGTGACTTCTGTCAACATCTCAATCCTGGCCTTTACTGAGGTTGGAGATAAAATATTACTGCAAACACCTATTTACTACCCTTTTTATTCGAGTATTCAAGAGAATCAGAGAGAGCTGGTTACGAATCCTTTGCAAAACAACAACGGTTTTTATGAGATTGATTTTGCGGATCTTGAGGAGAAATTGGGGAACGGTGTTAAAATGATGGTTTTCTGCAGTCCTCATAATCCGATAGGTCGTGTTTGGAGGCAAAATGAATTGGAGGAAGTGGCAAGACTATGCAGGCAATACAATGTTATTCTGATTTCCGATGAGATTCATTCAGATCTGGTATACAAGGGATATAAGCATATTCCCATTGCTCCTTTGTCTGAAGAAGTCCTGCGTAACTCAGTAACCCTTGTTTCGCCGACTAAAACTTTTAATCTTGCCGGTTTATGCCAGTCAACTGCAATAATTCCTAATGCGGGACTCAGGCAAGGATTTATAAATACGATTAGTAGAACAGGAGCGGGAATGCTCAATGTTTTCGGGTTGGAAGCGGCAGAGGTCGCCTACAGCTGCTGTGAAGATTGGCTTGAGGAACTGATGATTTATCTTCAGAAGAATTTGGAAATAACAGAAGAGTATTTTAAAAAATATATTCCGCAAATAAAAGTAATCAGACCTGAGGCAACTTATCTGGCCTGGCTTGATTGTAAGCAACTTCCCCTTGAAATGGAAAAGCTGAAAGAATTTTTTACCTTTAGAGCAGGTGTAGGGCTTAATGACGGAATTACTTTTGGGAAAGAAGGATTGGGTTTTCAACGCCTGAACTTTGCCTGCCCCAGGACATTGTTGAGAGAAGGACTGGAAAGAATCAGGAAGGCAGTATCAGAGCTTTACGCCTGAAATTTCTCCTCAATTTCATTTTATGAGAATCAACCAGTAATCTTTGCTTGTTCAGGCTGCTTAAATCAGGAGCTTGTTGCAAAGCCGCTTCTAAAATAAAGATGGACCAGATGATGATCGCTTTCTGGTCCACTATTCTTTACTTTACAAACAATATCGA
>DATMXV010000371.1:0-15115 GCA_035561335.1 Desulfitobacteriaceae bacterium | reverse complement strand
AGACGAATCCGTTTGTTTCTTCTCTTGGGGAGACACGGGAACCAGGTGTAAGGCTTTTTCTACCGCCGAGGAAACAATTGTACGGTCTTTTGAGAGATATTTTTCATCCATCTGGAGTATGGTTCCTAGAAGCAATCGCAGCCGGGAATGGACGATAACGAAGCTTGAGGAAAGAATCAACCGCCTTAAGAAATGGGGTTGTGCACTATAGATAAAGCCTTGGCTGGGATAAACCAAAGTTCCTGGCCCGTGGTTACTCCATATCATGAAGCGGGAAATCTGAACAGCCCTCAATAGCGGCCAGGAATATCCCCACCGACAGGCCGGGAAGAAGTATCCCGGCGCAATCCCGCCAGATTTGCGCATTCGTTTCGCCCTGCACGATTCTTTGCAGTATTTCATTCATCAAGGTTAGGCTCAGCAGTTTTCCAGCCAATTCGGATTGCCTAATCCAGGGTCTGTCATTTTTCTGCCGGGCAGCAACAAGGGCAAAGAGCAGTGGTTCGTAAGAGTACCCAAAAGTTCAAATAATTTGTCAATATTTCGTCAATAAAAATACCTTGACAAATGCCCCCGAACTATGGAAAAGACTTGCTGAGTAGTTAACACATTGTAGACTTTAACCCCCGCTTTTACACGCATCGTTTAAAAAAGCTGGCTTGCCGGCCAAATTTTTGCGTAATTTCCAAAGTTGAGACGCTCTTTTTTCATGGATGTTAAATCTGTAACTTTTAATGAAGCATCGCTTCGACGATGTCTGGGACAAATTAATACTCAAGCTCCTAAATATATATGGCGGCCGAATGGCCGCCATGGTTTTTGCTTAATCAAAGTCAAACAGGTCTCCCAAGAAAGAGCGCTTTTTATGCTTTTTGTATTTTTCATAGTCTTTGTCATATTTTGAATATGGTTCGTGATGTACCTGTGGTTCGTGGGGCCTGTGATCATAAGACGGGGAAGTCTCCGACCTTTCGATAAGTTTATCCAGCTCACCCCGGTCGAGCCAAATTCCCCGGCACTGCGGGCAGTAATCGATCTCTATACCCTGGCGGTCAGACATCTGTAATTTGACATGGCAGATTGGGCAATCCATGAATATATCACCTCCTGGAAAGATTTGTGTTCCTATCATAACATAATATTACGGTTAACTCAAAATTCAGGCGAATGATCTCATGCCGATTCCGGCCGCCTCCCGCTTGGGGGTAAAACCAGGGCGCATTACCTGCGCAAAATGGCGCGCACAAGAAATTCTTCCGTTTTATTGCAGGTGTTTTTTTGTCCGTTGCTAAAATCCACCGTGTACGCGGCCTGGCGCTTGAGATTCTTGCCGTCCGGAAGAGGATCAAATTCGGTAATCGTCCAGTAGCGTTCCGGTTTGCCATCTGGAAACACGGGGTCCGTCCTGTTGGGCGTCTGCGGGTCCACGAGGGCAAGCAGTTCGCTCAGGCGCGGAAGCTTCCAGCCCTTTTTTCCGCCCAGCCGCAGTTTTTTACAGTAGGATATCGCGGCTTTATAATCCCTTGCCTGTCCGTCGTCATCCCGCTGCCAGACCAAACCGGTCAGGGTATCCGTAACCGTGCCGTCATGATTGTCCAAAAACCGGTCCATAGTGCCTACTCCTTTTTTATTCGCTAATCAAAGATAACCTGATCTGAATCATACAATTGCGCATATGTTTATTTAATTTCCGGGACGGAGTTTTGCCAAGCAGGCTTCATCAAACCGGAAGAGCGCTATGCCGTAAGTGACCTTCTCAGGATTATATGGATAGACGGTAAACGCAATGACATCGTATTTGGGGGACCACATCGGTTTAGATGCTCCAAGATTCCTGTTGCCATTTAATATTGTTACATCAGAGATAATAGTTGCTTTTCCGCTGCCGTCTGGTTTAACGAGCTGGATTCCGCCTTGGGCATACTTTCCTTCTTGATAAACTATAAATCTCCCGTCAGGGCTTGAATCGGGGTACGTAAGCCACAGTTCTTCATCCTTACGGTTAACCAACAATGTTTGGCTTATAATATCGTGAAGCTCATTTTTGGCCACGTCTATTTCGCATAACCAAAAACCTTTGGCCCCCCATGTCCAACCCAATATCCCGCCATTTGGTCTCTGTCTGCCCAATCCGGCTGGTAATGGATAATCGGTACTAAATACTTTTTTAATCTCGCCTGTCTGTACATTGACTTCAGAGATCAAAAGCTCAGAAGCTGGTCCGTGCAATACATAGATCCTATCACCGTCTAAACCCCAGGTTACGTCCTCTCTTAATTCTTTGTTTTTCGTAAGTTGTTTTTTTTCGGTACCGTCGGTGTTCATAGTCCAAATATCCCCTGACAGGCTATACGCAATCAGATCACCCTTGGGTGACCATGCTGCTGAACCTGCTGTTTCAGAAGTCTTCAGTAAGTTTACAACTTCCTCAGTTTCGATATTAACCTTCGCAACTCCGAATTCCTTTTCCCCCGTTTTCTCTGTATAGACGATCCATTTCCCGTCCGGACTCCATCCCCCCAACCTTATTTGGGTTTCACTTACGGCAATTGTCTTTATGGAACCGGTGTATTCTCCCTCTTTACCTGAATTGCACCCAACCAAAATAACACAGCATAATACCATGATGACAATAAAAGATAACGTGCCAACAGCTTTTTTCATTTTATTCTTCCTCCTCCTCTTTCGCTCCTTTTCACTTTGATGACTAAGGTGAACCAGGCTGGGCAGATGTTTCCGCCGCATCCGTTATTTGGATTTGTCTGGAGTTGAACAGGACTGCCGTTCTTTTTGAGGCAAGCAGGCTGATCAGGATGATGGGGTCGATGCTGAAAAAGAGCAGAATCCCCCAATTTGTCAGGAACGCGATATTCATGAAGTCCGTAAAAATAATCCCGGCGGTGTAAATCCAGATAAAGGCGCGGGACCTGAGCGGCAGCAGGGCCAGCGGCACGGCGAGCAGCAGCAGACACATGACGACATATAGCACCAAAAACAAGCCGTGCGGCTTGTTGAGGATAAGGAAGTAAATCACGGCTGCGATGCCGAGCACAGCGCGGATGGCCGCGACAAGCGGCGCGCCGCCGGTCCGGCCGAGCCTGTCATACTGCGCCTGCCGAAGCGGCAGGGGCTTTTTCCTGTTCACAAGCCTGACGAGCGCGAAAATTGCGAACGCAAGCCACAGCGCGGCAGCAAGGATATATCCGTAACCCTGCGCCATCTCAAGCAATACGTTCTCGTTGAAAGAAACGTTTTGCAGGACCTGCTTAAGCACTGCCTTGTCCCCGTCGCTCAGGACGGAATTCTGCGCCGCGAACAGTTTTATAGACACATATGTACTTGAGACCCTCGTCTGGTATTCAATATGGGTGATCTGACCGGACGAGTCGGCGTGGACAATGCAGATATAATAATATCCCCCGGCCTTTGCCACCGTCATGGGAAGTCCGCTCTGGAGATATTGCTTCGAGATTTCGTCCGCCTCCTGCTGGGAGATCCTGTAGAAGTTGGAGGCAGGCGTACCGGTCCCGCGTTCGTTGAGATAAACCTGGATCTGGGCTTGCGTGGAAGGATTGATTGCACTGATGTATATGTTCTGGCTCTTCATGGACGCCAAAATATCGTTCCAGTCCCCACCGTACTTTTCAACGATTGGTTTACCGACCGCAGGGTCCTGCGTGATGACATCCCAGCCATCCGGCATGGCAATTGTTATTGACGCCGCATCGACGCTGAACCTGTAGATATCTTCTGCCAGTCCGGTTGCGGGGGGCGCCGCGGAGAGCACAATTGGACAAAGAGCCGGTATAGATACCATAAACAGAAGCGCCAGGGTGTACAAAAGCTTTTTCATGGTGTGTCATCTCCTCTTAAGCAAATTTAAAATGACCCATTTGTACTCGCTCAAGAAGCCAATTTTTAGGGATTTGGTTCCCAACCCAATTTTTTCAAGGCCGCTGCGGCCAGTTTCTGGACCGTCCCGTCCTTGTCGTTCAGTAACTCAAGCAGTGGCTGGACTGCCCGCTCATCGCCTATATTTTCCAGAGCGGTAACGGCTGTTCTCCTGAATTCCGGATTGGCGTGCTTTAAAACCGGGATGATAAGGTCTACCGCATGTTGGTTCCGTATGTCTCCTAATATCCCGATATATTCTCCATTCATTCCGAACTGGCCGTTTTCCAGATTTTTCAGGAGAAAATCAGACAGTTCCTCAGATTTGGCGCTGTTTCCCCTGATCTGATGCAAACGCGCCTGATAACTGCCGGCGGCCGTTCGCGCTACCAGTTTTCCGGTTAAAAACACGGTCAGACCGATCAAGAAGAGAATAAGCAGGTATGGTCCGTAAACGCTCGGCGAAGCGTAGGCCCCTCCGGCGGCCGCAACGCTGATAAAGATGATGCCCAGGCAGCCGCAACCCATCATGCTCTTCCCGGCTCCGGGAAGCTTGTTGAAACGGTCGGCCCTTTTTCGCCTGTCAATAAGGTCTTGAATATTCGGATTCATTTTCCAACCCTCTTTCTGTCCCGTTTTCGCTTTTACTATGTAATATCATGTTCCTGCCCCTTATTTCCTTTCGTCACAACATGTTAAAGCGGGACTTGAGGGGTTTCCCGGCAAAGAGGGCAATGACCAGCAGATAAAGCCAAATCAGCGGGGGGAGGATGAGTAAAAAACTGAGCAGGAGCAGGTCGGAGGTGATTTGAGACAATTGATTTTCCTGGATCAGCCTGCTGACCGAGCCTATATAGGTCGAGGGATGAAGAACCAGATAGCAAGCGCCATGCAGCGCGCAGTAAGTGTAGAGGGTTTGATTTTCAGCGCCAAATATCCGCATAATATAGACAGGAGGCCCGAATGCCGTCCTGTATGTAAAGTGGATTTCACCGCCGACATCACAATATTCATTTCCCAAGCCTTTCTTGGAGGCGTTTTCCAGCCAGCCCGCAAGGACAGCCTGCAAAACAAGAATGACAAGGACGGCGACGGCGGTCCTGCCCCATCCGTACCGGTCTTTTTGGGCGGGAAGGCTTTGCCTTTCCTTGGGCAGATGTCCGAATACTATGGTCTTCAGGCTGTCGAACAGTCCGCCTTTCTTGTCCCAGGGGACCAGGGGCATCTGCATCTTCCCGGCCTTCAAGACGATGCGTTTTTTCTTTTCATCCAGTGCGTAAAGGGAGAGCGCTTCCCAAAGATAAAGACAGTAAAAGCTGTTTTTGGTCCACAGGTTGCGGTAACACACCTTGTATATCCCCTCGGAGCTGGGGACGAAGCCCCTTTGGCGGCCGGGCAGCAAAGCCGGAACGACTTTTTGGTAAATTTTTTTGCTTTTTAGAAATCTAATTGACAACCCAAAGACCACGGCCAGAATCAGCAGGATGATGCCGGCGGCCAGGACGCAGGCGACGGCCAAAGCATCCGTCTGAGGCCCGGTGGCGTTTCGCAGCGCGCTGTTGCCGAAGTCAAAAGAGGCAATCAGCTTGAAAAATGCCGCAATCTCAGCCAGCTGCGCCTTGCCGAACATGCTTGCCACAAACGAAATGATAGCGGCGAATATGAAAAAAACGACACAAAGGGAGAAGCAAAGGGAAAGCAGTATATAGGGGTAAAGAAACGACGCCCTTTGGCCTGCCACAACGTTCAGGATGATCTGCTCGGAAAATGGGGCGGCGGGCGTTCCGGCGGTAATGCTGTCTGCTTCATTATCCGGCGTATCTGGCGTATCTGGTACATATGCCGCATCTCCTGCATCTGGCGCATCTGCCGCAGGTTCCTGCTCCATTGCCCCGGGATTAGCTTGCCCGGCGTTTGCGTGCAGGCTGTCGCTGCTTGTTTTGAGAACTCCTATGATAACCCCGGCCAGGAAGCATAGGCCCCCTATAACCTTGGAACTTTCATAAACATAAATTCCAAGCACGGTCAAGACGATTCCTATGTAGAACAGCGCGGACAAGAAAAAGCCTTTTTTCAGCGGAGGCTTGGTGATGATATGGAGCTTTTCAAGCAGGAAACTGAGAAAAAAGACAATCGCAAAATAGAGGATACTTGCGGCAACCGTGGCTTTGACCATTTCAATATCCCCCCCTGAGGTAATCTGTTATCATTTCTTTCCCTGGGTGAACGTGAACGAATTTAAAATAGTGAGCAAAGTCGGTTTGAAATCATTGATTTTATCTCTGCTGCAGCCGCCAACAATAAAATAGATATCCTCGTCATCCGTAACAAATGCGTAGGCATAACAGCGTGAGTCTCTGGAATACGGCTTCATTGTCCGGCAGTCCCATTCCCAGTATTCGCCTTCCACTGTCCCCAACTTTATTCTTTGATAATTCATGTTGCTGATTAGGGGTTCATCCTTGTATTCAACTCTGATAAAAGGGTCCTGCTTAACGAGGTTTTTCAGATTGTCCTTGCCCAGAATATTTTCGCCCCGGTCGTTTTTGGCAAACTGCAGGTAGGACGGTTTGGCAAATATTAAAACTTCTATAAAGGCATCTTTCGTAATCGCAGAAATTTCCTCACTCCCCGACCGGTTATCTTGTATTTGCCAGCCGTCAGGAATAAATACGGTGTAAGAAGGGTTTTTATCATAGACAGCGCCTTTGATATCCGCCTGAATACCGGTCGGATCCGCCGGGCCGGCAGGAGCGCCGGAACAGCCGGCGCAGACCGCGCAGGCCGCAATCACGATCATTAATTGCAGAATCCCTGTCCTGCCGCGCATTATTGAACACCTCCCGTACCATTCATCAATTTTACAGGTCTCGGGCTATCATCCCTTGTGCCGTCCCCAAGCTGGCCTTGGTCGTTTCGTCCCCAGGCCCACAGGCTGCCGTCGGTTTTCAGGGCCAGCACATGAGAGGTCCCTGCCGCAGCAAACATTACATTTTCCATCACTTTTTGCGGTGAGCTGCTGTCATCTTTTGTGCCGTCCCCAAGCTGGCTGGAATCGTTCCTCCCCCAGGTCCAGAGGCTGCCGTCTTCTTTTACGGCCAGGGAATAACAGTTCCCTGCGGCAGCCGATTTTACTTTATCCATCACTTTTTTGGGCAGCGGGCTGTTTTGCGTCGTCCCGTCGCCCAGCTGGCCGTAATTATTGTCTCCCCAGGCCCAAAGACTGCCATCTTCTTTTACGGCCAGCGTATGGGTGCTTTCTGCTACCGCAAGCCGGACTCCGTCCATCACTTTTTGCGGTAACAGGCCACTCTCCCCTGTACTGAAGTAATTATCGCCCCATACCCATAAACTGCCGTCTTCCTTCAGGGCGAGCGAATAATTGCCTCCTGCCGCCGGCGCCTTGACATTATCCATTATTTTTAGGGGAACAGCCTTTTTATCTTTGCCGCCGTCACCAAGCTGACCGTAGGAATTGTCCCCCCAGGCCCATAAACTGCCATCTTCTTTTAAAGCCAGGGTATGGTAATCTCCGGCAGCAATAAGCGTTATACCATCCATCATTTTTTGCGGTAAAAGGCTGTCCTTAGCCGTTCTGTCGCCCAGCTGTCCATAGCTGTTGTAACCCCAGGCCCAGAGGCCGCCGTCTTCCTTCAAGGCCAAGGTATGTTCAGACCCGGCGGCAAGACAGGTTACCCCTGTCATCACCTTTTTGGGGAGCAGCGTGTTACCTCCTTCGGCCGCAGCCACTATTAGTTCTTTTTCGGATTGGGCAAGGATGTTTTCACCCCACATCCAGAGATCTTTTTGCTGATCGATCAGGAAAGTCGCAGTGGATTTCGGTCCGAAGTAGATCCCGGTAACACTCGCAGGCTGGGAAGCAGTCCAGAGGGCTTCCTCTTTATCGTTCTCAGTACCCGGTTCCTTGTTCCCTGCAGCCTGCGAGTCAGAAGGCGTTTGGCCTTCCATGATCTTGGAGGGTTCTGCCTGACGGCTTTGCCCGCCGTTACCCAGCTGGCCGTAAGCGTTGTCCCCCCAGGTCCAGAGGCTGCCGTCTTCCTTGACAGCCAGGATATGATTGCTGCCCGCCGCGGCAGACTTCATCACGTTCATTATCTTTTTCGGGACCGGGCTGTCCGTGTTCGTACCGTCGCCGAGCTGAGAATAATAGTTATAACCCCAGGCCCAGAGGCTGCCGTCTTCTTTCAGGGCGAGCGAATGGTCAGCGCCTGCGGCTGCCAGCTTTACGCTATCCATGATCTTTTGGGGTGTAAGACTGTTGGCGGTCATCCCGTTGCCCAGCTGGCCGTACTGGTTGCCGCCCCAGGCCCAAAGAGTGCCGTCCTCTTTGAGGGCCAGGGCATGATGCTTGCCTGCCGCTATGGCAGTCACCCTGTCCATAATCTGGCGGGGAGTGGGACTATCCGCCGTCGTTCCGTCGCCAAGCTGGCCATTGTTGTTTCTGCCCCACGCCCACAGGGTGTTGTCTTCCCGCAAGGCTAGGGCAAACGATTCGCCTGCGGCAACAAGCCTGGCGCCGTCCAGCACTTTTTCGGGTTTTAGGCTGTCCCCGGTTGTGCCGTTGCCCAACCGGCCAAATTTATTGCTTCCCCAAGCCCAGAGGCTGCCATCATTTTTAATGGCCATTGTCCAGCCATTACCGGCTGTGGCAGACTGGACGTCATCCATTATTTTTAAAGGCGATCCGCTGTTTTGGGTTGTCCCGTCGCCCAGCTGGCCGCTGCCGTTTGCGCCCCAGGCCCAGAGGCCCCCGTCTTCCTTCAGGACCAGCGTATGAACGCCGCCCGGAGCAACAAGCTTAACACCATCCATTACTTTTTGGGGCGTTGTGTGGTTAGTCTCTGTACCGTCTCCAAGTTGGCCGAAGTCGTTTAATCCCCAGGCCCACAGGCTTCCGTCTTCTCCGATCAGAAAAGATGAATCGGAGCAGGATGCCGCATAAATACCGGCAATCCCAACGGGCGCGGCTGCCCGGGTAGCGGCAGGTTGCCGATTGCTGCATGCCGTCATTCCCGCTAGCCCGATAATGATACTTAACAGCAGGTAAATCACTGGCCGCCGGCGGTATATTCCGCAAAAAAATTCAGGCACTTTCAATCCCCTCCTCCATAATCAAGGCACATAATAGTTATAAGGGTTGTAAGTATCCGGCAAGGTCGGGTTTTCCATGCGCCAAAGATGCCGGCGGACCAGGTTTTCCTGCTGCCTCTGCAGGCGGAGGTTGTTCTCCAGATTGCGCTGGACGTTTTGGAGGCTGCCGGGTGTGGATTGGGTTGGCTTCATTTCGAAATTATTCACAGAGGTATTGACCGCCAAGGCCCAAATGATGAACAGGGCCAGCAGCAAAAGGATCAAACGTCTTAACCATTTCATCTTTAGCACCACCTATTTTGGTTTTAAGCTACTTGCTTACCAAGGTTCCTGATGTTGCTTCCCGGACCTAAATTAAAACCTTCCCCATAATTTTGTCATAAGAAATACAGCCGAAATTCCTGCTGTCCCTGCCGTTTGTCCGATTGTCGCTTAAAACGAAGACACTGCCCCCGGGTACCTGCCATAGAGAATTATCCGTAGGGGCCTCGGTGCTGTCTGGTGTGTTCAGATACCCTTCCTGCAATTCACTTCCGTTTATGAATAATTTTTTATCTCTGATTTCCACCTTTTCACCCGGCAGGGCGACGACCCTTTTGATGATTATCGAATTGCTGTCGTCTTTAAACGCAATAATATCCCCTCTTTGCGGAACAGCCATCAAGTAAGCGTTTATGTCTATCTTGAGCTTGGTCCCGTCTTTTATTGTGGGTTCCATTGACTTACCGCCGAGGGTCAGCGTCATGGTTTTGCCTGCCGCTTCTCCTTGGGTGGACGAATCCGGAGAGCTGCCGCAGCTCACGAGCAAGGGCATCAAAACAAAAATCATTAACAGAAACAGCGCTATGCCCCTTTTCATACATACACCTGCCTATCTCTACAAATTTGCCAAGTAAATATGCCAATTAGTTTTTGCTTTATGCACCGGGCTCTATCTATTATTATAAGTTAGGAATAAAGGAATTTGGTGAGCCGCCGGCACACACTCCAATACACTTTTGAAGACTTTTTCAAGATAAGGTATTTACCGTTAATTTGCCGGCATGATATAATTATCTCCTAAATTTTTGCCCGTTTCAATGGGATTCGAGGGGATTTATGTGGATATTGTCGAACAATTTGCAGCTTATTACGGCTTAGAGCTCAGGCAGGCTGTCAGTCTGCCTGAGCGGATTGCGGCGCGTTATTCCCTAAACGCCTGCCTCGCTTCTTCGGACAGTAAAGAGATATACCTCCTGGCCTCCCGCGAGACGAATGAACAGGTTATTCTAAGGCGGCTGCCGCCCGGCCAAGGCGAAACCAACCAGGCGGAATACAGCCTGCTTAGCAGTCTTGATTATCCCCATATCCCGCAGGCTGTTGAATTGTTTGAGGAAGAAGGCTTTTCCTATCTCATCCGTTCTTACATAGAGGGCGTTTCCCTTCATCAATGGATCGCGGCGCGCGGCGTGGCCTCGGAACATGAGGCCAACGGTATCCTTGTCCGGCTTTGCGATCTGTTGACCTATCTGCATACGCGCCGGCCGCCCGTCATCCACAGGGATATCAAGCCGCAGAACGTCATAATCGCTCCTGACGGGACCGTATTTCTAATCGACTTTGAGATCGCGCGTAAGTTCGACCCCCTAGCGGTCAGGGACACCATCTTCATGGGCACATCCGCAACCGCGCCACCGGAACAGTATGGATACGGGCAGACCGACGCGCGTTCCGATATCTATTCACTGGGCATCCTGCTGATTTTCCTCTGTACGGGACGCTTTGAGCGGGCGGCGCTTACCGAAATGCCGCCCCGGCTGCGCAAAATAGCACAGACCTGCACGCAGTTTGCGCCCAGGGACCGGTATGCCTCGACGGCGCAGTTGAAAAGGGCGCTTTTCGCGCCCAAACGCGGCTTGCTGCTGCGCTTTGCCGCTGTCCTTGTCATTCTTTGTGCCCTCGCGGGTGCGTTTTATGCCGGCCGGCTGTTTGAGGGAAGGGGCGCTCCTGCTGTTTTGTCTGCGTTGGTTGGGGAAAGCGGACGTCAGACCGCCGTAGCGGAAGACGGGACGGTTTCTTTCGCGGACGGCGTCATCGAGGAACTGGTCAGAGAAAAGTTGGGGAAGGGGCCGGGGGAGCCGGTAAGATTAAGCGAACTGCAAGCCATTACGGACTTGAGCGTTGTTGGCGTTCCCTCCGAGAAACGTTCGCTGCCGATTGATTTTTATCAGGGTCAGGCTTATCAAAACGGAAAGCCGATTGCGCGTGGGGAAATCGGGACGCTTTCAGACTTGTCTCTGATGAAGGGCTTGGATAACCTGATACTCGCGTACCAGCGGATCGAAGATATTTCTCCTCTCAAAGAACTGCACCTTCAGACGCTGCTGCTTGTCGGGAACTATGTAACCGATCTGACGCCGCTTGCCGATATGGCGACGCTGCAGCATCTGAATATCAGCAACAATCCTGTTGTCGATATTGCTCCTCTTGGGTCCCTTCAGAGGCTGCAGGTCCTTTACATCCAGCAATGCAATGTGACGGATATTTCCGTTCTTGCGAAAATGCCCGGCCTGACAGCTATTGACGTATCCAACATTCCATGCCTCGACTATTCACCGCTTCTCGCCTTGCCGCTGCTCAGCTTTGTCGAGATTTCGGAAAGCAGCGTACAGGATGTTGTCCTGGTTTCCGGCAATCCGGCCATTCAGGAACTGGTCGCCATCCATTCCGGAATTACCGATCTTGATCAGCTGAAATCCACGCCGGATTTGATTAGGCTTAATCTATGCCACAATGATATTGAAGATTTAACGGGTATCGAACGGTATCAAGGCCTCAAAAGCTTTGCTATACGAAATATTCTAGCTGACGACCTGACGCCGCTCACCGGGCTTCCGGCTTTGGAAGAACTTGATTTGCGGGGGGTGAAGGTGGATCTGTTGCCGCTTTTGCGCATCCCTTCGCTCCAAAAAATCATCTGCTCTCCCGATATGCAGCCCCAAATAGACCGAATCAAGAACGAGGCGAAATTTGAGATTGAGATTTTGGAATTGCAATAAAAACCGGCCTGTAAGGCAGCAGCAACATGCCGCAGCCTGCCGGAACGATAGGAGGGACCCGCGCAATGACGCGTTTTGATAAAAGCGGACATAAAAATGGTATGGGGCAAACACCGGAAAACGGCGGAACGCTTTCCACCGAAATGATGCTCAGCAAGCTCAAAGCGGCGCGGGAAATCGGCAGCTTTGTTGAGGAAAACGAAAAAGTGTTTTATAACAGTACTATCCGCGAGCATTTCAACATGTTGTTTGAAAAGTATGATGTCAGCAAGGCGGAGGCTATCGAGCGCTCCAGCATTGAACGGGGCTACGCCTATCAAATCCTGCGCGGCGCCAAGGATGCCAAACGGGATAAATATATCCGCCTCGCGATCGGCATCGGCCTTGATCTTGAGGATACGCAGCGTTTGCTGACCGTTGCGCGGCACGGTATTTTATACTCCAAGATCCTGCGCGACGCGGTCATCATCTTCGCTGTCAACAACCATTTCGATATTGTGAGATTGGAGTGGCTGCTGGAAGAACAGCACGTTGATCCGCTGGAATGAGCAATGAAAAGTTAACCGGGCACTTCGAAAAGGGGGATAAAAGTGGCGGCCGTTTGGCCGCCCTTGTCTGGAGGTTACAGTTTGCGGCCAAGATAAAAAACCAGCAGGGAAAATTCTGCTGGTTTTACATAAACTATTTAATTTCCTGCTCTAAATTGGTAAACAAATTGCTATCAAAAAAACAGCGTACGCTGATCCCGAGCCCGTCACACAACTTTTTGATGGTACCTATGCCAGCATTATAGGTTTTACCCGCTTATAATATCATTTACCGTCGACTGCGTAACGCCTGAAACGTTACTGAGGGCATTAATACTCAGATTCCTTTCCCGGCACAGTTCTTCTATGCGGCTGATTACCGCCTGAGAAATATTCATTCTATCACCTCAAAAAGAAACGCTATCCTTATAATTCACAGGATAGCAATTTATATTACAAATGATTAACGGAATACCGTTGAAAAGGCGTGTTATAGTTCGAATAGAGCTATTCAAGATAAAGGACAATGATTTATTTTATTGAGTTTACATTTAAATATACCTGGCTTTATTAAAGGCTTCTGGTAATTTCTTTACAAAGCTATACGCTTATTATATAATTTATTAAATCTTATTTTTCCTTAAACTTGTCATCAGGGGAGTAGTTTCTATGGATAAAGTCAACATATTGGCTATTTAAGCCTGGCTTTATCGGACGAATGTTCTAAACGAGACCTATGGCACACTATTTAGTGTGCTTTTAGGTCTCTAATTTTTTTAGAGGAGTAATGTTATTAACGTTAAAGCCTATTCTAAGAAAGAGATATAGGGAGGTAAAATTTTGGAAGCATTAATTTATTCAACAATATTTGTAGTTTTGGCTGAAATGGGTGACAAGACCCAGTTATTGGGTATGGCATTCGCAACTCGCTATAAAGCCAGAGTCGTTCTGGCAGGTGTATTAGTTGCTACACTATTAAACCATTTATTGGCAGTAGCTCTGGGAGATTATCTCACAAACTTTATACCCCTGAGACAAATACAGTTAATCGCCGCCTTATCTTTTATTGTTTTTGGGTTATGGACCCTACGTGAGGATACTTTAAAAGGTGAAGACCAAAAGGTATACTACAATCCATTTTGGACAGTGACAATTGCGTTTTTTATCGCAGAGATGGGGGATAAAACCCAGTTAGCGGCTATAGCTCTGGCTGCTAAATATGATTCTATTTTATACGTTTGGCTCGGTACCACAATCGGTATGATAATATCCAATATTATTGGTATTATAATCGGCGTTGTATTAGGTAAGAAGATTCCTGAGAAAATTGTAAAAATCGTTTCGGCCAGCATCTTTATTCTCTTCGGTTATCTTGGAATATGGCAAAATTCCTCTGATAATCTTAGGATGATGCTAATGGTAATTAGTACTTTAGTAATTTTGGGTTATCTTCTCTTTTTGCGTTATAAGGGTAAAACGATAAAAAGTAAAGTAAAGTGAAGCTTACTATTAGACCTTTTTGGCCAAAAATTTATCTAATATAGCATCAATACGCTCCTGGGTAGTGGGCTTAGATACTATTTGTAAAGGCTGGACCTGTATGAATTGCTCGTGATCATCTGCAGATGTTACAAACACTATGCTGCATGTTGACATAGAACCGGATTGCCGTATTTGTTTGGCGGTTTCGAGACCAGTCAGCTTTTTCATGCTATTATCAAGAAAAAGAAGGTCAAAAACGATACCTTGCTTATCAATTTCTTCGAGGAGCTCTTCACCACTGCCAAATTGGTAAATATCAAATAAAAACCCCTTTTCTTCTTCATATAAATGAATGAATATCTCCAATAACTGACAACACAACGGCCTGTCATCGCAAATGCCGATAGTAAACAAAACATCTCCTCCAAAGCCTGTTTTATATACAACTAAAAAGGTATTGAAACCATTATATAACTATAGAAATACAAATACAAGTGTATAAATACTCTTGTGCTTTGTTAAGAATTATATCCATAATTGATAAAGTTAAACAGGGTGATAAGATTTGGAGATTGATTACAAAGAATTAGGTGAACGGATTGCGAAAAGGCGCAAGGTGTTGAACCTGACCCAGGATGATGTCGCAGGAGCCACGGGACTTAGCAACAACCACATTTCCAATATAGAAAACAATCATTCTATTCCCAGTATCGAAACACTGATTAAAATATGTGAGGCCCTGGACATCACGCCGGATTACTTTCTGCTGGGTATTGTCAGACACGCGAATGACAGCTTGCTTTCTCAAATTAATCAAAAAATCAAGCTTTGCGATGAGAAAAAGCTGGAACTGGTTGATCATTTCATAACGTGGGTAATTGATGAAAAACTATAGTTTTAAAAAAAAGTGCGAATTGCACTTTTTTTATTTAGTGCGCCCGACATGGGCAATAACTTGGCGGTGAAAGTCCGCTGCACGCTTGGTAGTAGGAAGTGCTAGTCGAACGGCAAAGGTGTCCATCGTGAGGTGGAATCTGAAGGAAGCCGGAGGCAAAGGCCCGGACC
>DATMXV010000370.1:0-3208 GCA_035561335.1 Desulfitobacteriaceae bacterium | reverse complement strand
CTATTTATCTGTTAAATGGTATAAGAAAAAGTTCTTCGAGTATTGTGCTAAACACGAATTAGTCATTCCGCACTGAAATGAACTTTGGATAAAAAAAAACCGCCGTCTGGCGGTTAAGTAAAGGGAATAGTGAAAGAGTTGAGGAAATACCTTGCTGTTAAAGATTACTGTTTAATTATAAGTGTTATTTTTTACTGGAGCAACGGGGAAATAATGTCGAAATAATGCAGGGCGGTTTTTTGATAGAGTATGGACTTGAAACTGTTTGGCAATTCTGCTAATCTAAAATAGATCCAGGTTCACAAAGTTGATGAGAAGCCAATAATCATAAACCAGAAAGTGTTGCTGCCATTACAAAACAACTAAGGGGCTTTACGGATTTACGTTAAGCCCCTTCTCTATTGCGGCAGGAGATTATAATCCCTCTCAGGTGAACGTGTACTTGGATCTCCCGGAGTTGTAACATACGAAGCAATTTATGCAATTTAATTTTCAGAGTATGAATAGCAAGGAAGTAATAAAAGAACAGGAGAGATATAATGGCAATTTTAAAACCTTTTAAAGCAATCAGGCCGGCTCCGGAGTTTGCTGACAAGGTAGCAGCGCTTCCTTATGATGTGATGAACAGCGCTGAAGCCCGGGATCTCGTAAAGGGTAATCCCTATTCTTTTCTTCATGTTGATAAGGCGGAAATTGATCTTGAACCGGAGATAGATATTTACAGCAAGTGTGTTTATGAGCAAGCCAGAGATACTTTGCAGCGGATGCTTGCAGAAGGCACTTTTATTCAGGATAATAATAATTCTTTGTATATCTATAAGGAGGTTATGAAGGGAAGGGCCCAAATTGGGCTTGTCGGTTGTACTTCCATTGATGATTATCTTAACGATGTGATCAAAAAGCATGAGCATACCAGAGCTGATAAAGAATTGGACAGGATTAACCATGTTGATTATTGCAATGCCAATACCGGGCCCATCTTTCTAACCTACAGGGCAAAGCGCGAAATTAATGAGATAATTAATAACTGGCTGCAGGTTCATAAACCGGTATACGATTTTGTCTCAGAAGATGATGTTGGGCATACGGTTTGGATAATTGACGATTTAAGGACAATAAATAATTTAGTTACTGCTTTTGCCGGAATTGAATATTTGTATATTGCTGACGGACACCACCGTTCGGCATCAGCAGTTAAAGTGGGCCTGAAAAGAAGAGAACAGTTACCCGGAGGCAATGGGAATGAAGATTTTAATTATTTCCTGTCTGTGCTCTTTCCTGATGAACAGCTCTATATTATGGATTACAACAGGGTAGTTAAAGACTTGAATGGTAACTCGGAGGCGGAATTTTTAAATAAGGTCCAAGAAAAATTCGAAATTGAAGAGTTTCAGGGTGAGGGTCAATTTAAACCCCGGCAGAAACATACTTTTGGGATGTATCTTAAGGACAAGTGGTATAAACTGACTGCAAAAGACGGGACATATAATGCAAATGATCCGGTTGACCGCCTGGATGTTTCCATTTTGCAGAATAATCTCCTTTATCCCATTCTGGGGATAGAAGATCCCCGAACAAATAAAAATATAGACTTTGTCGGTGGAATCAGGGGGCTGCAGGAACTTGAGAGAAGGGTAAAAGAGGGCATGAAGGTGGCTTTTTCCCTGTACCCGACCACAATTGATGATTTAATGGCTATAGCGGACGCCGGGAAAGTAATGCCTCCCAAATCCACCTGGTTTGAGCCCAAGCTGAGAAGCGGTTTGTTTATTCATAAGCTCTGAATCGGAGAAGCCTGAATATAATATTCCCCTGGCAAAAAAAGCGCACTAATGCGCTTTTTTAATGCTGATCTCCACTAATCCCCGGCAGACAGATTGAATTTTTTGTGAAGGGCAGTTACAGCTTTACTGGAATCTTCAGACCTGATTATACAGGAAATTTTAATTTCGGAAGTACTGATCATTTCCAGGTTGATTCCTTCTTCGTAAAGAGCTTCAAACATTAAGGCCGCAACCCCGGGATTACTTACCATTCCGGCTCCGACAATTGAAATTTTAGCGACATTATCGTCATAGGTGAAACCGTCGGCGCCTAATTCGGAGAGATGAGATTGAATTACGTCTAAAGCTTTTCGCACATCGGTTTGATTACAGGTAAAAGAAATATCGTTCCTGTCATTGCGCATGGCGCTTTGAATAATCATATCTACGTTTACTTTTTGGTCGGAGAGGGATTTAAATAGTCTATAGGCTATACCAGGCTTGTCTAAAACATCAAAAATACCGACCTTGGCGACATTAAGGTCATAAGCCACTCCTGTAACGGCTTGGGATCTTTCCACCTGATTTACCTCCTTAACAACAGTACCGGGATTTTGATTAAAGCTGGAGCGGACAATTAAGGGAATATTATATTTCATGGCCAGTTCTACGGAACGGGGGTGGAGAACGGCTGCTCCCAGACTGGCTAATTCCAGCATTTCTTCATAGCATACCTCTTTAAGTTTTTGGGCTTCAGGAACTATCCGTGGATCAGTAGTATAAACACCGTCAACATCGGTATATATTTCACATAAGTCGGCTTTCAGGGCGGCGGCCAGGGCAACTGCGGTAGTATCGGAACCGCCTCTTCCCAAGGTTGTAATGTCATTGGCCTGGTTTATCCCTTGAAATCCGGCGACTATTACTATTTTTCCATCCTTGAGTTCTTGTTGGAGGCGGAGGGTACTGATTTCCAATATTTTGGCTTTAGTATGGGCATCATCGGTAAAAATACCTGCCTGGGCGCCTGTTAAGGAAATGACCGGTTTATTAAGCTTTTTCAGGGCCATAGCCAGGAGGGATATCGAGATTTGTTCTCCGGTTGACAAAAGGACATCCATTTCCCGGTCATCCGGATTATCGGTAATTTGCTGAACCAAATTAATCAAATCATCCGTAGTATCTCCCATGGCAGAAACGACAACGACTACACTGTCACCGGTGGAGTGAACCCGGGCTGCGCGTTGAGCTACCAAACGTATGCGTTCAGGACCGGCAACCGAGCTGCCGCCGTATTTTTGAACCACTAGCATGATAAACCGCCTTCCCTTTTAGTTATAAAGTAGAGAACTTAAATCTGTCCATATATGAAGGATATTATTACATCTCTGGTAGGCATTATAGCATTTGATAACTTGTCAGACAATCAGGGAATAATAGAATAT
>DATMXV010000369.1:0-5539 GCA_035561335.1 Desulfitobacteriaceae bacterium | reverse complement strand
AAATGGACAATGAATATTAAGCCAGGTATGTTCAATACATTCGGGTTGAATACATCCCAAGACGCCCACCGGGGACAAGCGAATAGATTTACCGCAATTGAGACAAGTGATAAACTCCGGAATAATGCTATGACACTTCTTACAAACGTGTTTTACTATTAAAGGGTTTGAAATCAGTAAAAGAGCATTGCCAAGTCCAACTGATCCATTTTCTTCAATAGGTGCAAGCCGTTCAAGTATTTCATTGTGGAGATATGCCTGAAGCGGTCCATTGGCGGAACAATGTTCCCATACATATTTTTCATCAATTCCAACTAAGACACCGCTGTGTCCCGCGGTTGAATTTGGCCCTCCCCTCTGCTGTACAAGCACCCTGATAGAATGTTGCAAGCAATCCTTTAATACTTCAATTGGGTTTATTACTCTGACATATAGGGCATGAAACCCTCTTACCAAAGCATCTAAATATTGTAGCTGATGTAAACATGTCATGCCCCCTGTCCTTGGGTCTGAAACTGAAATAGCTTTGAAAATCTCTTTTTGTGGTACAGAATGCCCAAGTGATTTATAAACCATGGCACTGGCCGCCGCTGCACACCCGTCAGGTTCTTCCTGAAACTCATGCGGGAAGTCTTTAATCCAAGGTAATGATAGCCAAGAACGTTTTGGTTTGAGTGTGTATTTATAAGCCACTGACAAAACTCACTTTCACGCAATGATACCGAAATAGCTGAAGCAGATTTTGAATTGATAGGAGTGAAATCATTACTAATCATTCACCATTTTTTATCTAAATAATTTTTGCCGCCTCTTCTTGGCTTACTTGCTTTTTTCACAGCTTCCTTTCGGCCATTTGCCAGTATCTTGGCAACCGGATCACTATTAATTAAAGCCTTCTTTAATGCGCTATTTGGATTATTCTTCCTTACCATAAATGCATCTTTCCTTTCTATTCTCAAATCGTTTTTGTACTTTGCCTCTCTTTAATGCAGTTTCCCATATCCCGGGATTCTGTTTAAGCATCTGAAGTAATTCATCCTCAGTTAAAATTAAGTGCTGCTTGGTTAAATGGATCACCTCCAATATTACCCACCTCTTTCCATTGTTCGGGTAAAGTGCCTAACAGACGTATTTGCTCACATGATAATTTGTGACAAATTCCCAGGCCATGTCATACGAAAGCCCGGCGGCCCGTTAGGTCACTTACGAACAATTTTAGGTTAATTTTAAGCTAACTCTAGCCCCACGGGCCTCTTTCGCTTACCGCATTTCCATAAGGGTTTTCCTCAAGATATTGCTGCCAGCGGAAAGTATAGGCCATGTAATCACCGGTCATATTATTAATCTCCAATAATAACCCTGATTCCTGATCAAAGTGGGTTTCAACCTTAGGTAGATCTGAAAAGTAACGGTTTTTCAGGACTACTACCGCTCCATCATTTTCTATCCCTTCCACTTCACCCGGGTAATACCGGCGAACCAAAAGAATATTGTCCGCTTTATTCGCCAGATCCTGAGTGCCGGAAATCTGTTCGAATTCCATGCCGGAATTTTTGGAAACGGTTTTATTTGGGTGCAGCACCAGGATAGCGTGTAACTTTTCGCTTTTTGCCAGGTCGGAACACCGCTGCATGAAATCGGCCTGCCGTTCCAACTTTTCATTTACCTTTTCCACACTCAAAACACTCATTAAGTTGTCTATAATGACAAGATCGGGCCGGTCTGTTTTGATTTCAAAGTTCAGGACGTCAAATAATTCCCCTGTTGTTTTAAGGTCTGATTCACCCTTATTGAATAGTTTCAATTTGCCTTTGTGCCATTGCTGCAATGCCTTCAGGACTTCCAATTTTGGCTCTTTAAAGAATCGCTTATTCACCTTCACATAGTCGTAATTTGCTTCATCCCTGCCGATAACAGCTTTATACAAAGCGTTAATAGTTAACTCCTGAAGCCCTTCACCGGACACAAGAAGGACCTTATTTTCTTTATCAATCGCATTGGCCATAACCTGATTTACAAACGTACTCTTCCCGCCATTGCTCCGACCAGTAACCAGGGTAACTAATCCGGGTGCCAGATCGTTAATCGCGTGATCTATTGAGGGTAGGCCGGTAGGAATGTATTTGCCGTCTGCACTAATTCTTTTATATGGCTCTTCGTCCAGGTTTCGCAGCCCTTCGTTTTTTACAACCGCACTGCTGATAAGTTTAACAACCTGGGCTTCCCCATATTTCAGATAAACCCCATTTACGTCATTGCAGTTTAGGAACTGTCTTAAATCCGGCAATTTAACCTTGTAACCGGGAAACTCTTTTAAAAATGCCTTTTTCATGTTTTGGCCGGCATCGTCATTATCAGCCAATAGAATTAAGGACCCGAAACTGTTGAGAAATTGCCTTTCCTGTCGGAATAACTTACCTAAGCTGTTTGCCCCGGTACCGACGCTTACCGCGTTTTTGTAATGGCACTGGTGAACGGTCATGCAATCAAATTCACCTTCGCAAATTATCAGCTGGGACTTATCACAAATATGATCTTTGTTGAACAGGCCGAATTTCGAACCGGTCCTGGAAAAATACTTTGGATTTTGCGACTTTAGGTTTTTAACCTTTACCCCGGTAACTTGTCCTTTCTCGAAGTAAGGAATTTGAATATTCCCGTCACGGTTGCTTAACTGAAAACAAGCTGCCGTTTCTTCGGTAATTCCCCGCGACTCCCTAAGATATTTCTTCTGTCCTTCCGTCAATGGTCCCGGTGTAAAATCAATCTTCACTTCCAGGCGTCTGCCTTGGTTTGTGCCCATGTCAAACCTTTCCATAATTTCAGCGTGTGCCATATGTTCAAATTCCCGGTAGTAACGATAAATGTCAATTTTCTCACCGCAAGTGAAGCATAGGAATTGCAACGCCTCCGGATCCCAGGACATGGACGGGTTAGCGTCACCGTTTTTATGGGCCGGAGAGTTTGGGCATTTATACATTTTACCCTTCCGTTCAAGGGGGATTCCTCCGGCGATTATTTGCTCAGCTGCTTGCCCAATATGTTTTTTTAATTCTTGTATGGCGCTATTGTTCATTTCGTCACTTCCTCGGGTTTCGGTTTTTACTCAACAAGTTATCGTTAAACGCTTCCAATTGTTCATCCGTCATAACGACAACCCTTCCTCCTTTTGGAATGGGAATGTCCGGGATATTTGGAATTTCTGCCGGCAGGTAGTCTAGGAAGCCGCCGTTGAAGAATGTTGAGCCGTGCATAATGTATTGGGGATCCTTGCCCTTAACCTCTATTGAATATTTGCGGATAGCAGCTTTCAGTTTTTCTTCCCCGTACTCGTCAAGCAATATTTTCTTCCGTTTGACCGATACTTTTTGTTTGCCCTTTTTGTTTGGGTAAAGGCTCCAAAGGGATTCAAAAAAATCATTAATGCGCATTGTTTTAATATTTGTTTTATTATTGTTTTCTTGGGTGTCTAAAAAGTCACCAGGTGAGGTGTCTAATTTAGCACCAGGTTGGGGGACTTTTTAGACACCAGTTATCATAATCTTTGTTAAATGACAGCACTCTCGTTTTATTAAAACTGGGCTCACGAATAACAGTAATTATCCCGGCTTCTATCAAGGCGGCTAACTCCCTTTTGATTTGCCGTAACTGTGTTCTTTCAAGGCCCAAAGCTTTTAACAAAAATGTCTCGGAAATTTCATGTGTTTTTCGACTGAATCCGTAGGTATAGCGCCACACAACCGCAATTATTCTCCATTGAGTACCATTTAGTGGCAACAAGACCAAGTTTTCCAAAATTTCATTTGCAACAGGTGTATACCCGTTCCCACATTGGGGATTCGCCATACTATCACCTACCTTGCCCGCCTGCGCCGCCGCCGTGATTGATTAATTTTGATGGCGGCAAGGTGAATCTCGGGATTTTGGCTAACAAGATCATAAAGCCCCTGCTTGTATGCACCTGAAAATTTTGAGGGGGTTCTGTAAACTTCGGCCAAGGCCTTTGTGAAATAATTTTGTTGTATACCCTCCGGGAGTATCTCCCTTATCGTCTCGAAAATGTCAAGGTTATGTGGTATACTGCCAATGGACATTTAAACAATCGACCGCCTTTCCGTGGCCCATATTGGGCCTTATTTTTTTTATCCACCGTCGACCAACGGCCAGGGGTTTACCGCAGGCAGCGCACGTCGACCGCTCCTGTTCCATTACTTTGCCGCCCCTTTAATGGACTCACTCTCCAAGTCGCTCAACCATTTTTCAATGGCTCCGACCTCAAAGAGGAATTTCCGCATTCCAGGCAGTTTTATGTGTGGGATTTTACCTTGACGGCGTAACTGTCCGATTGTCCACAGGCTGAGTTGTGGGAAAAAATCATGCAGTTCGCGATCTGTTACGAGTTTTTTACTCATTAACTTGCCTCCCGCTGAAGTTCCTCTCAGCACCTAAGAAAGCAAGGATCTTGGTCCTGGTCGCTTCGTCTAACGGTTTACGCATTTTCCGGGAAAAAGTTGTATCAGCAATACCGAGATATTCTGCTATTTGCCAATAAAAAACGCCGCATTGAGCGGCCTTTTTTGTGATGTCCAAATTATTTTCAAGTTTTCGCATTATGATTCATCTCCTTTAAAACATGACATAAACCCCATATTGTGTCATCCCTTATTCCCAAACAGGACCGGGAAATCGCCTCGTTTTTGACTGTTGCCGCCAACTCAATGGCCCGTCTGCGTTGTTTCCGGCCATCATGCCGCCTGGAACGACGCCGCGCCCTTGCTTCCGGTGTCAACCCACATACCCCACTTCGCTTTCTTCCGCTTCACCTGTCGGTACGTTACGGAAGATATTTATTTTTTCTACTCTTCTTGACTACAATGAAATGATATCGTAAAATGTAGATAATGTCTATATAGTTGTATTGCATCATTAATAAAGCAATATAACTATGTTAACCAATGAAACTATATTCCTCAATAAAACTACAAGGAGTGAGAATAATGCATGATTATTCAATTGAGTTATCAGGTGATTCTGTAACAGTTTCCGGACCAGATGGATTTTTAATAAGCGACCCTACTCAGGGCTTCATTGAGTTCCTGTATGCAAGTAATGAAGAAATTGATACTATACTTGACTTGGAAAAAGATAAAGTAGACATTCTTTATGATAATGCTGCTAGTTTTCAGTTTTTGCCGTTTCTAATATGGGGTATATACAATATTGATAATGCAGCCGGCTTAACCAACAAAAAAGAGGAAATACTCAAAGACTTAAAGCAACAGCAAGCTTACTTTTATGAGAAGGCCCGCATATATCTCGATGAAAACCCTCCTATCTCAGAATATAAGTCACTTACTCCTAGAGAAAGGTATGTTCAAAATAATGATATTGGAATCTCCGCCAGGTGTAATCTCTCACTTGATAGATTTACTTTGGAACCTGTGGAAAAGTATTTCCCTGAAAAATTAGAAGAAGTTTTTTATATCCTTTTTATAAGGATGGTCATAAGAAACAGCACAATAAAAAGGTGTGGTTATTG
>DATMXV010000368.1:0-2732 GCA_035561335.1 Desulfitobacteriaceae bacterium | reverse complement strand
GACAGGTAACATATTTCTCAAACTTCGCATAGGCCTTTAATCAAAGTTCTAAAATTCGAAATCTTCAGTTTTTTACTAAAAAAACCAGACCAGGCCCTGATGTAAACCTGGTCTTAACTCATGTTTATTATTACATATTTGTTAACATTTAATTATAGTTCACCCTTCAGACCAATATCCCCGGCGACTTTTTGCATACCTTTAATAGTTTCGCCAATAATCAGGTCCAAATCTATTCCCAGTTTACCGGCACCGGTAATAATAACTTCCCTGTTGACCCCTGCAGCAAAACCTTTTTGTTTCCATTTCTTTTTAACAGATTTTACTTCCAGATCCAGGATACTTTTACTGGGCCTTAAAAAAACTGTAGCAGAAATCAGTCCTGTTAACTCATCGACAGTGTAAAGGACTTTCTCCAAATCCTCAACCGGTTCAATCTCACAACATAACCCCCAGCCGTGGCTTTGAATAGCGCGGATGAATTTTTCCGGCCATTGTTCCTGCTCTAAAATCTCCCTGACCTTTATACAATGTTCATCCGGAAACTTCTCATAATCAAGATCATGAACTAACCCGATTATTCCCCATTCCTCTTTATTAGGAGCGTTAAAAAAATCAGCAAAATGCAACATAACCGCTTCAACAGCAAGCGCATGTTTAATTAATGATTCATTTTGATTGTACTTTTCTAAAAGTTCAAAAGCTTCAACTCTGGTTGGAGTTTTTTCCATTTACAACCCTTCTTATCTTTTTTTAATCTGAATCAGCACTTTTAATGATGGAATAGTCTTAATCCTGTCATAACCATTACCATATCATACTCATTACAGGAATTGATAACTATATCGTCCCTGACGGAACCGCCAGGCTGGGCGATATATTTGACACCACTCATAGCAGCACGATCTATGTTATCCCTGAATGGGAAGAAACCGTCAGAACCTAATGCTACATTTTTTAAACCTTTCAGCCAAATTTCCCTTTCTTGATCAGAAAGCCTTTCCGGAACCTTTTCCAGTAAGTCTTTTAACATCTTAAGCTCATATTCTGTAGCATCTCTTCTGACAAACAGATCTTTAGCATTATCCCGCTCAGGCCTTCCGACACTTTCTTTAAATTTTAAATTTAATACTGCAGGATGCTGTTTGAGACGCCAAATATCAGATTTCTCTCCTGCCAGCCGGGTACAATGGATTCTTGATTGCTGACCTGCGCCGCAGCCTATGACCTGACCGTTAGAAACATAGCAGACAGAATTTGATTGGGTATATTTAAGGGTTAACATCGCCAATGTCAGATCCCGTCTTGCTTCCTCAGGCAGGTTCTTATTGTTTGTCACAATGTTTTCCAGTTCTTTTGTCCCCGGAATTACGCTGTTTTTCTTTTGAATAAATTCTACACCGTAGATTAGTTTTGTTTCAATCTCAGGAGGTTCATAGGAAGGGTCCATTTCAACAATATTATAATTTCCGCCTTTTTTTTGCTTAAGTATTTCAAGGGCTTCAGTGCTGTATCCTGGGGCAATTATGCCATCGGATACTTCTTTTCTTAAGACAAGGGCCGTAGATTTATCTACAATATCACTTATAGCCGCCCAATCACCAAACGAAGACATCCTGTCGGCGCTCCTGGCACGAACATAAGCTGCCGCAACAGGTGATAAATCAAGATCTTCAACAAAGTTCGCTTTTTTTTCATCTTCTGTTAAAGGTAAGCCGATTGCCGCTCCTGCCGGGCTTACATGTTTAAAAGAAGCAGCAGCCGGCAGATTTAAGGCAATTTTTAATTCCTTCACCAACTGCCAGGAATTCAAAGCATCAAGAAAATTAATATAACCCGGTTTACCGTTTAATACCTTAAAAGGCAGATCACCGCTGACAACACGTATTTCAGCAGGCTTCTGATTTGGATTACACCCGTATTTTAATTCATATGATTTCACAATATAATATACCTCCTTAAAATTAAAAAACACCCTTAAGTATATTATCCGGCCCAGAATATTGTCAATTAGATTTCTTATTATTTTGGGCTGAATTCTCCAAAGGTTTACCGATTAATTCTGTACAAGTCTTTTGTACTATCTCCTATTCTGCAATAAAAAATCAAAATCTATTTGCAGCCCTTCTATTTTAGTTTTATGAAATCTTTCAATAATATGAAGATCAGCGGAAAATGCCATTTCCGGCAACGGCCCTGCCATATTAAACCATTGTAAGGCATTAATATCATCACCGGGACATAGTTTCCCCCCAATAATATCTGCAAGCAAGACAATAACAAGAGAATGTAAATCCGGTGATAAATAATTTGAACAAACACTGATTACCGACCTGATTGAGATATCAAGGCCTGTCTCTTCTTTCACTTCACGGATGCCTGCAGTAATAAAATCCTCCTCAAATTCAATAAAACCACATGGTGAGCACCATTTCCCTTCCATAAAACTACCAGGCGACCGTTTCCCCAAAAGGACTAAATCATTTTTAGCCACTAACACGGAAACAGCCGGCGCAGGATTTTTATAATGTACAAATTCGCAGGCGGAACAAATCGGCCTTTTTTTGCCGCCCTCTTCTTTAAGAATACATTTTTCTCCGCAGCGCGGACAATAATTTAAATTTTCCAGACCACTGTTATTTGAAAAGTCATAGGCAGAAAAAACCTGTTTAACTCTCATATTTATCCCGCACCTCGATTGTAATTTTTAAAGACAGCGATTTGTGCTCTTC
>DATMXV010000367.1:0-5310 GCA_035561335.1 Desulfitobacteriaceae bacterium | reverse complement strand
CTATATATCTTTATTAAATTGTAATATTATTGCTATTATTATTATTCTTTATAAATAATAACAATTTAGTTATGCTTTTACTCATTTAGAACATGAATTATTAAACAGGGGTCAAAAAACAGCCGTAGAAAAGGGCTGCAGCACTCAGACCAGGCAAGGCAAACGTGCGGCAACCCTTTTAAAAGTAAGAATATGACCCTATATCTTATACTAATACCAACCATATAAATAGGGAGAAGGATACGGAGGATACGGAGAATAAACAGCATATGACGGATAGGGGTAATAAGGACGCGGTCCGGATAATGCTCCGAGACCATAGCCTAACCCCAAACCTAGGCCAAAAGGAATCAAGCCAAAGAACATGGAAATATACTCCTTTCACTAAGAAAATAAATGTTTCCTCGTTATCCATTATATGGATAACGAGGGGCTTTTGGTGAAGATTATCCGGAAACGCTTCTTCTAAAAATCATAGGTTTCCCGGACCATTGTTTGGTAATTTACTGATAAATTATCTCCCTGGAGTAAGAACTTATCAGAATAATAAGGCAGAAAAGTTTCGATTTTACACTTAATATAACCGTTTGCTTTTAAACTTAATTTAACAGTATTATTAAATGGAGGGGTACTTTCCATTGTCAGTAAATATTCATCTCCGGATTTTTTTCCTTTTAACAAGATATTTTTGGGTAGTTTAGCCAAAGGCAAAAAACCTTCCGTTTGGGTAACCTGAAAAGGCCCCTGGCCCTGAATTGAAATACGCACCAGATATGGTTCCTGAAGAAAGTTAAAATTAAAGATCAAGTCCAATAGCCGTTCCGAGGTATATCTTTCCTTTACTGTTAGTTTTATGTCTGCAGGCGGAGTATTATTAAAACCCTGAAGATATATTTCTTTCTGTCTGCGCACATTATTATTACCCAATAACTCAGGCGGCAGATTATCAGTTGAAAATAGATGCAGCCTTCCTTTACTTTCCGCCAACCATTCCTCCTGAACAGTTATTGTTTGGGTATATTTGCTTGTATAACAGGGTACCAAACCAATCCCCAAAACAATAACAATAAATGTGATTATTGCAGGATAGCAAAGGAAACTGATATATTTTCGCCAGGTCTTAATTTTCGCAAAATAGATATGTAATACTCCCAGGACTAGGGGGAAGACCAGTAGAGCATAGATAACGGCAAATAACCAAAAGTACTGATGAATAGTATCGTAAAAACCAGACCACTGTTGAGAAAAAAGCAACTCCCAATGCAGTTTATATAAAAAGTAAGGGCCTAAGGCAGTCAGGAAAATATTTGGAAACAGGACTTGTAAATTATAGCAAAACAGCCAAAATACAAAGGGAAAAGCAAGGTCAATCCTCATTAAGGCGGCAATTGAGCTTATGAAGAGGAGACAAGAAACAGATATTCTCCAGTAAATCAGTGAATCCCCCGGGAAAGACAAGCGTTGCAGTAAATTAACCAGTAATATTACTGAACAAAAAGCTATTCCTATTCTTGCCAGTAAAAAATATTCCGGATAAGCATACCAAACAACCCGCATCTGCTTAACTGTTCGCCAAAGCAGCTCTCCTGTTTCAGTCATACAGATTATTATAAGGGCCGCTGTTAATATAACTCCTGCAACCTTAAAATGGTCAAGCCACGAAAGACCGGTTTTCTGAGGGTAGGATTTAATAAGTAAAATAATTGTCAACCCTATGGTTAATAAGATAAAAAAACCAATAATGAAAGAAGGCAGAATTAGAATTCTTGAACCAAACTGAAATGTTAAGTAAAGCTCATCCCAGTTATGAGGACCTGTTTTTTCAAGCTTAACAGAAGTTACAAGAAGATTTACCAAATCCCCGACCTGCTGCAAATCTTCAAGGGAAATTTGGTCTATTCCATCTTCCGGCCTATGGAAAAACCCTGCCGGCCGGCCTGCTATCCCCAGACCTAAGGCAGGTACGTCTTTAGCCAAAAAAGAACTGAAATCACTGGCCCCGCCTTGAGAACTTTCCCTGGTCATGACGATAAAATCCCTGCTCAGGTGAAACGGGATTTTGCTTTTTCCCGTTAATTCCGTTACTTTTTTAATTAATTCCGGGGGGGCTGATTTTTTAGCAGCAACATCTATCTCCAAAGGCAAGCCAATCATATCCAAATTCAGCATCCAATTAACTGCTGACAGATCAGACTGATTTACATAATATGAAGATCCTACCAGGCCTGATTCTTCAGCGCCGAAAAAAACCAGTTGATAGGTTTCCTGATGAGATTCAGCAGTAAGTACCCGGGCCAGTTCAAGCAATAACCCTACTCCTGAGGCATTATCCACTGCCCCGGGCACACTAACCCCGGCTGAATCATAGTGGGCGCCAAGCAAGATACAATCAGGGGTTGGGCCAGGCAAGTCAGCAATTATATTCTGACTGTTTACTAATTCAATTCTTTGTTCGCCAGGCTTTAAGGGGTTTTCATGTACTACTATTTTACTGAATGGTTGTTCCCTGACTTGCCAGCCATATTCCTCCAGCCTGGATTTGATATACCCGGCAGCTTCTTGTTCCGCTTTACTGCCTGCAGGTCTTGCTCCAATCTTTTGCACAAGGTATTGGATGTGATTATAAGCTTTTTCTGAGGAGAAATCCGGTGTTTGAATTGAGTATGCTTTCTGCGGGCTTAACAATACAGAAACAATGATTATTAATATGCAAGACAACCTCACCCTCATAATCGTTACCTTTCTTAGAATAATGTCTGCTCAATTGATATGAATGGCGAGGCCTTTCTATTCCTGGCTTGCTTTTATATCTAATAATCATTATGTTATAATAAAGGGTAAACTTAAAGTTGGAGAAAAGTAATGCAAAAGCAATTATTGGTCGGTTTTCTGATAATTTTTATTATTTTTCAGAGCGGCTGTTCCCTTAATCTTAAAAATTTTAATAATAAGGAAGATCCCATTTCCACCTTACCGCCCAAGGCTCTATATGTTGATGGGGATGCTATCTATGAGCTGACCACCAGCATGATCAGTACGGCTAAAAACAGTATTTATGTTGAACAATCAGAATTTGATGATTCACATTTAATTCAGCTGCTTATGCAAAAAGCCTCTGAAGGTTTGGAAGTCCGGATTATTTTAGACCAATGGCAACAGGTTAATCAAACTACTTTGGATCAGCTTAAATCACAGAACATTTCGGTCCAGTTCTACCCGGCCCGTAAAGGTCAATATGACCGGGTAAAGCTTCTGGTAGTTGATCATGAACAAGCCCTGGTTTATTGTTCTCCCTGGACGGAAAAAGGATTTAACTCCCATACCCTGGCTACAGAATTAACCGGTTGGTCTGCCTGGAAAGCTGCTACTGTATTCTCAAAAGATTGGGAATTTACGACAACCTTAACACTTGACGTTCCTAAAACTTCCCCATTTCCAGACGATAATATTGTCCTGGCAACCGACGCTAGGGTAAAACAACAAATTATCGAACGGATTAATTCCAGCACTGAAAGCATTTGGGCTGAAATTGCATTAGTAAGTGAAGAGGACACTGTTCAGGCTTTATTGGCTGCCGTTAAGAAGGGCCGGGATGTCCGCTTAATATTAGATCCAACAGAAGTTGCCGCAAACCCTGGTCCGATTGAAAAACTAAAAAACGGCGGTATTCAAATCCGTACGTCTCCGACCGCTAAAATCCAGAGGCTTAATCTCGGGATCTTTGACGGGAAAACCTTTATTCAAAGCAGTTCTTCCTGGACTTATAATGCTTTCGTTATCAACCATGAGTTATCGATAACGGTGCCTTCACCAACTGCCACAGAAAAATTAGTTAACCTTTTCAACCAGGATTGGGCTGACAGCAATTCAATTTAATAATAAGAAAACAGGAAACGAGACCAGTAAAAGCGGTCTCGTTTATCTCGTTTCCTATTTCTTAAAAATTTTAACAAATCAATTATCCAAATGGCTGCAATCACCCAGAATTATCGGATTAATCTTTGTTCCTTTAACTTCCATTATATTAACAGCAGTATTAAACTGCAATGGGGTCTTAAGCCATTCGTCAACCGTAAATCCCAAAGCCCTGGTGACAAGGAGTTTCAGCGTCAGTCCATGAGATACCAAACAAATGGTTTCCCCTTGATGTCTGGCAATAAGTTCCTGGAAATACTCCCAAACCTTTTCCGTAAAAGTATACATATTATCTCCGTTTGGCACCCGAACAAGCTGGGGGGTATTATCCCAAACCCTGAATATATCACAATATGTTTGCCGTAATTCATCCCATAATTTGCCTTCCCAATCCCCAAAAGAAAATTCTCTGATCCTGGGTTCGGGAATAACTCTCTCTAATTGCAGTTCCCTGCGGATCTCTTCAGCAGTAGCAATTGCCCTTGGTAAATCACTGGAGTATAAGTATTGGATACTTTCATTACGCAGCCGTAAGGCGAGGCTGCGGGCCTGGGTCTGACCTTTTTCTGTCAGAGGTGAATCCAGTCTTCCCTGCACGCGTCTTTCGATGTTCCATTCTGTTTCTCCATGTCTTGTTAAAATAATCCGAGTCAACATTTCACCTCCGCTTAAAAAAGAAGGTAGGATATAACCCTACCTTCGCCCATCTTGCCGTAAGATTCCGGTTTTCTGACCCCGCTCTCGCAGGTGGGCACCTAGACAAAACTTTCTCACTTCCCAGTGTTTGGGCCTGTAGTACTTACTTTATCGTTCGGTTCCCGTATCATATATAGGATCAAAACCAAGTTAATCTATACGTACAAGGCAGGCTTAATATTATTATATCACCACAACGGTCTTAATTCTCTAGCGAAGAATAAAATCTTACTGGTAATTATTGTTTCTGGACAATTTTTCCTCAATTTCAGCCAGGCGGTCCTGAAGCAAGGCAATAGACATTTCCTGAGTCCGGACACGCCTGCGTAAATTTTCGATCAAGGTGGTTAATTCATTAATCTCAGAAGATAATAATTTTGAATCAAGCTCGGATTCCCGGGTTTTGGTCAACCTATCTTGTTCCCCACTGTCTGGATTTTTTGGAGATTTAACCTTGGAAATGTACTGAAAACGGGCATAACGGGAATTCCGTCCCGGCTGGACTCTAATTACTCCATCTGCTTCCAAAGACTTAATAGCCCTTTTTAAGGTAACACTTGCGGCTCCTGTTTCCCGTTGTATATCAGAAAACGCTAATTCGAATTCATTCCCCTGATATAATCTGGACATCTTATCGAAAAAATCTATGAATTTCCGATGTGTTTTTTCTTTTAAACGCATTTATTTCATCCTTCCAAG
>DATMXV010000366.1:0-7165 GCA_035561335.1 Desulfitobacteriaceae bacterium | reverse complement strand
TATAATTAATATTCCGCCCAAAAGATATAAATAATATATCATTAAAATTACCTCAGGTTGGGTTAAGCACTGCAGCGCTGGCCTTACCATCTATTTACACCTTCGTTTTCCAGATATGAATAGTATATCAGGTTTTATGGATTAGTGTATCCTTTGTTAAGTGGTTTCGGACCCGTCCCTCTGTTTTTATCTAACGCAATTTGAGTTTGTCTTCGATTTCTCTCCTTAACTTTAGAGTCTTTGCCAGTTTTGTTCCAGCTCTTTGGGCTTGCTCTAATGCTTTATTATCCATTAAAGCATCTCCTATTTGATATAATCTTAAGATTTTTACAGTATCTACAATCCTGTACCCCAGAGATTCAAGAGGTTTGATCATTGCTTCAGCCGTCAACCCCATATCTTTTTCGTCATTCTGTTCACAAACAGCTACTACAACCGCATATTTTCCACCCATAGCCTCATTAATACTCATCCAAATTGAACGGTCATCGTCTGCAAATACTTCAAAATTATAACATCTCTCCAAAAAGGCTTTTGTATCTGATGATATGTTATAGAAATATGCCGGCGAACCTAAAATGACAGCATCTGCTTCTAAAATAAGAGGATACAGTTTTTGCATATCATCTTTTATTACGCATTCAAAGGTTTCTTTACAACCTTCGCAGCCATGACATCCTTTAATATCATAATCACTCAAAAATATTAACTCTGTTTCTATGTGTTCGCTTTTTAAAGCTTTTAATACCTGTTGAATTAGGATTGAGGTATTTCCCTTTTTTCTTTTGCTCCCAACAATTCCCAAGGCTTTCACCCTATCATCTCCCTTTTCCAGCTAACTTATAATTTATCCTGAGAACTATAGTGCAGTTGAAGACGCTCATTTCTTCGACCTCCATGTAACAAAAGTTCAGTGGTTGTTTTTTGTTTATCATCCCCGCAAACGTGATATGAATTTATGCTCATAGTTTCCATCCAATGCGGCAGACTATAAGAATAATTAGGCTGTGAAGGAGGTATGGAAATGAGGAGCAGCTATAGAGATATCTTATTATGGAAGAACGTTCAGAAAACGCAATGGGACGACTGGAAATGGCAAGTTGCCAACCGGATAACCACAGTGGAAGAATTAGAACAGATCATTGAAATAACCGCTGATGAAAAGAGGGGCATAAAAGAATGCCTGGATATTTTCGGAATGGCTATTACCCCATATTATACCACACTCATCGACCCCAAAGACGCGGCGGACCCCATTCGCAAGCAGGCAATACCACTGCCGTTTGAGATAGAAAAATCAAAATGCGATCTGGAAGACCCGCTCCATGAAGAAATGGATTCACCCGTAAAAGGGATAACGCATCGCTATCCTGACAGAGTTCTCTTTTTGATCACCGACCAGTGCGCAACGTACTGCCGTCACTGCACGCGCAGGAGGATGGCAGGCAGTACTGATAAGGCACTTTCGCGGAAGAACCTGCAAAAAGCAATAGATTATATTAAAAATACGCCCAATATCAGAGATGTTTTGCTTTCCGGCGGAGACAGTCTGCTGGTCGCAGATGAGACGATTGAGTTCATTCTCGGCAGCCTCAGAGCGATAGACCATGTTGAGGTTATCAGGTTCGGCTCCAGGACCCCTGTCGTATTGCCCCAGCGTATTAATGATGATTTGTGCCGGATAATTAAAGCATATCATCCAATCTGGCTGAATACACATTTTAACCATCCCAAGGAAATAACGCCCGAAACGAAAGAAGCCTGTAGAAAGCTGGCAGATTCCGGAGTGCCGCTGGGCAACCAAACAGTTCTTCTCAGGGGAGTGAACGATTGTCCGTATATCGTGAGAAAACTTGTGCATGAATTGGTTAAAATGAGAGTCCGCCCGTACTACCTGTATCAATGCGATTTATCAACGGGGATCGAACATTTCAGAACTCCCGTCAGTAAGGGCATCGAGATCATCGAATTATTGAGAGGCCATACTTCAGGATTTGCCGTTCCTACTTACGTCATAGACGCACCCGGCGGGGGAGGAAAAATACCCGTATTTCCCCAGTATCTTATTTCCCAATCTACAGACAAGGTTATTCTGAGAAATTATGAAGGAGTCATCTGTTCCTATACCGAACCCGAAGACAAATCCGGCACCTGTTTGAATTGCGGGGTGTGCGATGAATACCGGGATCTTCCGATTTCAGGTATTGAAAAGCTTTTTGCAGAAAAAACGCTCAGTCTGGTACCGCGTGAGAATAATCGTTTGAGGAGGCGGGAAGAATGGGAGACTCGGAAGGCGCACAGTATGGATTCAATACCGTACTGAAAGAAAAATTCTTAACCGCAAAGGTTTATGTGGATCTGCACAACAAAAGAATCCAATTGCTCAAGCATAACGGCGGGATTGACCAATTGCCCGGCCGGTTGGTCCTGTTATGTAAAAAACATAATCTGGGTAAAATTATCTGTACAATCCGGGAAGATGATATGAAAAATTTTATTGATCACGGATATGTGGCCGAAGGCAGTATCGCTGGTTATTTCAGGGGCGTAAAAGGCTGCTGCGTCTCCTTTTTTGCCGATAAAAAAAGGTCGGTTAGTGAAAAGACCGGAGAGGAAGACCTGATTATCCGGAAAACAAATGAGGTCAAGAATCAGTTTATTCCCGGCAGGGATTCTTTTTATATCAGAACCGCATTGGAAAGAGATACTGACAGCATAGCCCGCTTGTTTAAGGAAGTGTTTAAAACCTACCCCACCCCGATGGATGATCCCGCCTATATAAAAAAAGTAATGGGCAAGCAGGTTTTGTTTAAAGTTGCCTTTATCGGCAACGAGCTGATAAGCGCCGCCTCGGCAGATATGAACACCCGGATGCTTAATGCGGAAATTACCGATTGTGCAACTTTACCCGAACACAGGGGCAAAGGCGTGTTGAGTCAATTAATATATCATCTTGAGCAAGAACTGGCCGCTAAAGGCTTTATTACATTATTCAGTTTATCCCGCGCCCTTTCCAGCGGGATTAATATTGCCCTGAGCAAGCATGGTTATATTTATACAGGAAGACTGGTAAACAACTGTAATATCATGGGAAGATTCGAAGATATGAATATCTGGGTAAAAACCGGAATAAACCCTTGAGTTCCATTCAGTTTTAGGCCGCCGCTCCCGGAAGCTGTCCTCCGGAAGCGGCATCCTAAGACGTTGGCAAAGCTTTTAAGACTATTTCAGCCAGCCGTTAACCATATCCTGATTATCCTCGATCCATTTTTTCGCAGCCGCCCCAGGTTCCATTCCCTCATTGATCAGGCCTTCCAGACTGCCGATCTGCGCATCGGTCATTTTAAACTTCTTCAGCATCGTAGCGGCTTCCGCTTGCTTTGAGCTGAAATCTTTATTGGCCAAGGTATGGATTTCTTCAGCCGCGCCATATACCTTTTGGGGATCGTCCAGATACTTGAGATCATATTTGGCGAACATCCAGTGCGGGCTCCATCCTGTGATGGCGATCCAGTCCTTCTTACCGTAAGCTTTATCCAATTCCGTCATCATTGCCGGCTCACTGCCCTGCACCACTTCAAAGCCAAGAGCATAGGTCTCATTCGCCCGGGCAGAGGCTTTCATAATTCCGGCGCCGGGATCGATCCCGATAATCTTATTGCCGAACTTGGTTCCTTCATCCTTCAGTTGGGCAATTGAATCAATAGTGACATAGTTTGGGACAACAATCCCGATTTTGGCTTCGCCCTGATACCAAATGCCGTAGTCTTCCAGACTATCCTTATACTCATTCCAATAACTTTCATGGGTAATCGGCAGCCAGGCATCCATAAAGACATCAATGTCCCCCTTGCTCAAACCGACAAAGAGCGGGGCAACATCTAGCTGGGTAATGGTGACCTGATAGCCTTTATCCTCCAGAATCACCTTCCAAAGGTTGCTTACGGCAATACACTCGGCCCAATTGACATAACCGATTTTGACCGTTCCTTTATCACCGGTCTGCTGTTGCGTGCCGGAACAGCCGGTCATCATAACGACCGCCAAGACAGGGATCAACCCCAAAACCAATAATCTGCGCCACCCTTTAAAATTTCTCCTCATTTTTGTTTTCCTCCGTTTCTTTGTATTTCTTTGTTTTTCATCGTGACTCCTCTATGTTTATTCTCCATAGATTCTCTGTAACTGTTTTCGACGGTCATCTCATCCGCCTTCCCGTTGCCGTGATTTTTTAGCTTTTACGTTTCCTTTTTTGCTCAGCCGTTTTGACGGAACGTCCGACTCCCTGGAACAGCCTGTCCAGGATAATCGCCATAATTACCACGGCAACCCCATATTCAAAGCCCATCCCGATCTTCAGTTGGCCGATGGCTTCCAGGACACCGGCGCCAAGCCCGCCGGCGCCGATCATCGCGGCAATAACCACCATCGATAAGGAAAGCATCATCGTCTGGTTAACGCCGGCCATTATGGTCGGCAGGGCCACCGGGAATTGAATTTTCCATAAGAGTTGTCCGGGGGTAGAGCCGAAAGCTGAGCCAACCTCCACCAGTTCCACAGGAACCTGACGGATCCCGAGGTCGGTAAGCCGGATAGCCGGCGGCATGGCAAAAATAACTGTGGCGAACACCGCCGGTACCTTACCGATCCCGAAAAACAACAGGGCCGGGATAAGATAGACGAAGGAAGGCATTGTTTGCATAACGTCTAAAACAGGGGATATGACATAATGGAAGCGGTTGTTTCTCCCAGCCAGAATCCCCAGCGGCAATCCGATAACAATGGAAACAAGCGCCGCTATAATCACTAAAATCAGCGTATCCAGGAAAGGAAGCCATAGTCCTAAATTATGGATAAAAAGCAAGCCGATAACCGTTCCAAGGGCCAGTTTCCATCCACTGGCCCGCCAAGCCAGCACTGCGAAGATAATAATGATTGCCCACCAGGGTACGGCCATCAGTAGATCCCGAAATCCGGCTATCCCCCAGTTAAAAGCGGCGGAAAAAGCGTCCACGCTGTCGCCGAAATTTATTTGCAGCCACCTGACGCCCTGATCGATGATCTCAGCCAGGGGAAATTTAGACATTGTCTCCACCCCGCTTATTCGAGGCAAGCGCTGCCAGGACGGAGCCCCGGACGACGATTCCATTCAATTTATTTTCCTGGTTCACCACAGCCATCGGCAGTTTGCTCTCGGCAAGCACACTCAGCGTATCCTGAAGAGGGACAGTCTCCAGTACCACCGGCCCTTGGGCAAGTTCGATTTCATCCAGCCTCGACTTTCCGGTATTCCTGGCCTCAACCGCGATATCGGCCGTAATAAGCCCTTGATAGTGCCTCTCCTTATCTACCACAAAGACACTGGACAACCCGTGCTCCTTCATGATCCTTAAAGCAACACCGGGACCGTCACGCAAGGTAATAAGCGGCTGCGGTTTCTTCATTACATCGCCGGCAGTCAAAATTTTGTACCGCTCCACACCCCGGACAAACTTGGCTACATAATCGTCGGCCGGATTAGTGGTAATCTCTTCCGGGGTTCCAACCTGCACCAAAGCGCCATCTCTTAAGAAAGCGATTCTGTCTCCCAGTTTCAAGGCCTCGTTTAAATCGTGGGTGATAAAAACAATGGTTTTGTTCATTTTTTGTTGGAGACTTATCAGTTCATCCTGCATTTCTTCCCGGATCAAAGGATCAAGGGCGCTGAAAGCCTCGTCCATCAGGAGAATATCGGCGTCATTGGTCAACGCCCTGGCCAGTCCGACCCGCTGTTTCATTCCCCCGCTGAGCTCTGCCGGATATTTATCTTCCCAGCCCTGCAGGCCGACGAGCTCTAACATTTTGAGCGCTGCGGCTTCCCTGTCTTTTTTGGCAACCCCCTGAACTTCCAACCCGTATACCGTATTATGCAGAACAGTACGGTGAGGCAGCAAAGCAAACTGTTGGAAAACCATAGCGGTCTTTTCCTGACGGACCTTGCGCAGTTCCCTCTCTTTTAACTTGGTGATATCGATACCGTCGATCACGATAGAGCCGGAACTTGGTTCAATCAGTCTGTTCAGACAGCGCAGGATTGTCGATTTTCCGCTTCCGGAAAGGCCCATCACCACAAAAATCTCGCCTTGCCGGACGGCAAAACTCACTCGGTCAATTCCAACTGTCTGCCCTATTTCCCGGAATATTTCATTTTTACTTTTCCCCTGCGCCAACAAATTCAAAGCTTTTTGAGGGTGAGGATCAAAAATTTTTATTAAATTAGTTACAATAATTTTTTCGGAAATCTGATTCATATTTCACCATATTTATACCTTTGTCTTTAAATATTCAGGTACCCGTCCAGCCTGCTATTCTAGCTTATCCTGCTAAGGAAATTCTTAGCCATTCTAAAACTCTTTGGAACCACCTGCAAAGCAGAGGCGGTTTTCGTTCCACAAAAATAGACCACAGAGAAGTTTCTGTGGCCTGCAAAAAATACTTAATCTAAATAAAGGTGCGATCAAGCATATTAATCACCTTCTCTTCCAACGCTTACGAGATTAGCTGACGGATTCGGGTCGAAAGAATTAACCCTAACGGAGAAATTTCTCCGAATTCACCCCAATGTTGGTTTTCCCGTTCCTTACGGATTCAGCGAGTTAATTTATTCATTTGTAATCAATACTCGGCAAAACACAGCCTTTCTTTCGCCGCTTTCTTATCTGCTGTGCTTTTTAAATAAGTCGTCCAGGGCTTCCCGCAACAGAAAAGCTTCTGTTTTTTCCAGCTGCTTGGCTAATCCGGAAAGCCGGTCAATCTGGGTTTTTGTAAAGTAACTGGATTTTAGAACCATACTCTCTACTTCGGAAAGACAGACTTTATTCTTTCCTAATTTTTTTGCCCTGAACAGGGCGCTGTCCGCCACCCGGAAAAGTTCAATGGCATTTTTGGCGTCCCTCGGCCATGATGCGATCCCGCAACTGATAGTAACGTAGATATCATCCTGTTTTTCTCCGTCAGAAAAGCCGAACTTATTATCGGATAAATATCTTCTGATTTCCTCCATCTCCATCAAGCTCCGTTCGGCGCCTTTACCAACAAGCAGGATCATAAATTCGTCGCCTTGTCTCACGATCAAATCATTTTCGCAAAGATTATTCATAAATATCGAAACAAGTTTATCTATGAT
>DATMXV010000365.1:0-5569 GCA_035561335.1 Desulfitobacteriaceae bacterium | reverse complement strand
AAATGGACAATGAATATTAAGCCAGGTATGTTCAATACATTCGGGTTGAATACATCCCAAGACGCCCACCGGGGACAAGCGAATAGATTTACCGCAATTGAGACAAGTGATAAACTCCGGAATAATGCTATGACACTTCTTGCAAACGTGTTTTACTATTAAGGGGTTTGAAATCAGTAAAAGAGCATTGCCAAGTCCAACTGATCCGTTTTCTTCAATAGGTGCAAGCCGTTCAAGTATTTCATTATGGGTATATAGCTGAAGTGGTCCATTAGCAGAACAATGTTCATATACATATTTTTCATCAATTCCTACTAAAACACCGAAGTGTCCTGCAGTTGAATTTGGCTCTCCCCTCTGGTGTACAAGCACCCTAATGGAATGTTGTAAGCAATCCCTTAGCACTTCAATTGGGTTTATTACTCTGACATATAGGGTATGAAGCCCTCTTGCTAAAGCATCTAAATATTGAAGCTGACTTAAACATGTCATGCCCCCTGTCGTTGGGTCCGGAACTGAAATAGCTTTGAAAATTTCTCTTTGCGGTACAGGATGCCCAAGTGATTTATAAACCATGGCGCTGGCCGCCGCCGCACATCCGTCAGGTTCTTCCTGAAACTCATGCGGAAAGTCTTTAATCCAGGGTAATGACCAAAAATGTTTTGGCTTGAATGTGTATTTATAAGCCACTGACAAAACCCACTTTCACGTAATGAGACTGAAATAAATTTTAGAAGTTAAATCTTTTTCAACTTAGGTTTTCTTAGGTTTTTAGCTTGATCGCCTTCTTTCTATTGTTGGCGTTCTCAACTCGTTTTTGTGTTTTACCTCGTTTTAATGCAGTTTCCCATATTCCGGGATTCTGCGTTAGCATTTGAAGAAGTTCAACCTCGGTTAATATCAAATACTGCTTGGTTAAGCGGATCACTTCCATTATCGACAACCCCCTTCCATTCCTCCGGCAGTTCATCTAAACTTACTTCTTCCCCCAGTAAGGGAATAATGTTAAATCCGTTTAACCGTTCTTCTGCTGTACAGTTATACAGGCCAATTTCATCAATAATTGAGTTTAAGCCGGCCAGAATTTTATTGAATTCAGGCATCCATTTATTAACTTCTGCATCTGTCCGGATAGGATCATCCAAGTATTTTTCACCAGCTTGTTCACGCCTAAGAAGAGAATTGTACTGCAGCTTTAAATCTATTTCCCTTGTAGGTTGTTGCAAGGATAGTTGCATTGCATTAACCTGAGTTGCATAAGAAGTTGCATGAAAATCAGGCCTTTTTACCTCATTGCTACTATTAGTTGCATTCTGGTTGCATTGCTTGTTGCGTTGATATTTAGCCTGTACCAAGGATTTCAGGCTTGTCGGTTCTCATCCGTGATTAACTGGCAGTCCAAGGAATCTACATTTTGTCCGTAAAGGTGCCGGGCCTTCTCAAAACTAAGCTCAAAACGCGCCCCCTGATTAGGTTGATAATCCGCTGGTCTTTTAAGGGAAATAACGCAGTCCAGTAAGTCCTCTTTTTTGGATGTTCCGCGTTGCTGGCCTCCTTTACCTGAGTGATGAATAAACAGAACTGATCGGCCCGCTGCTCTGTGCCTTAGTGCCCATTCCTGGACTACTTGCCATGATTCAGACTCATTTTCACGTCCTGAACGGACTAGACTAGAAAGATTATCCAGGATGATCAACTCAGTACTTGGCAGGACTAAACTGTCAATTTCGACTTGCCCATCAAGACTGCCTAAGTCCGGCATACCGTATCTGTTAAAGTCTGGCGTTAACAATCTCAGATATTCCGGATTCTCCAAGTCAGAATCAGAGGAATCGGTAATAGCGGATAACCGTTCTTGTAAGGCCACTGCCGGCATCTCCCCGTCAATGAAAAGTACACCGCGTGGCTTAGGCGTTGTCCAATTAAGGAATTTACCGCCGCTAGCTACCGCATAGGCTATACCTAACGAGACATGAGTTTTTCCGGCCCCTCTCCAGGCATGGATCATTGATAGACTTTGAGAGAGCATCCAAGGGGAAAGGATCTCTTCTCTTGGGGGAATTTTAGCTAAGATAAGTTCATGTGCCGTCAGAACCTTTAATTTCCGTGAATATTTTTCTATAAGTTCTTGTCCATGTTCATCGGCCAGCTGCTGTTCCTTTTTACGCTCGTTTTCCACAAGGCTTTTAATATCGTCATTCATGCAACCACCGTCCTAGGGTTCCACTCTCAATAAGTTTCAGTTGTTCCTCAAGTGTTCCAAAGTCCAAAACATTTAAGGCCTGATCTATAAGTTCCACGGTAAATGCCTTAGCTTCTGGATTTGGGAGCTTGTCCAGGTTTAGCAAAAGTGCCCTCCGGGCTTCGGCAAGGTTTCGAGATATAGTGAAAATCTGTTGGCGCCATAATTTCTCCAGCTTTTGCTTACGATACCTTGCCTGAATTCTCTGTTTTTGTTCTATGGTTAGCGGCTGATCACAATTAAAGCCAAAGTCGTTTGCGATCGCTTTAGCGGTGTCGATTAACGGTAGTCCATACAATTTGGCAACGAAATCTGCGCCATCTCCACTGGCCCCGCAGCCGAAGCAGCGCCACCTCTGCCCCCTTAAGGATAAGCTAGGATTTCGGTCCTCATGGAATGGACACAATGTCCAGAGCTTCCCACCCTTATTTATAAGAGGGTTTGGGGAATACCTCTCAATTATACCCTCTATGGGTATCTGTTTTATCGTCTCGAAAATGTCAAGGTTATGTGATATACTATTAATGGACATTTAAACAGTCGCCTCGCATTATCCCGGCTATAGCCGGGTTTTATTTTTGCCCATAATAAAAGGACCTGTTTCGGTCCGGTTGTGTTCTATGCTGCAATTTGTCCGCAAGAATATTAATTTCTTTCCTTAACTGCTCACGCGCCTGACCTTGACTGCCTGGATATGCAGACAATAAACGTTTAAGCGCATCGTAAGCCCCGGCGCGGGAACGATTTTCTTTCCGGCGTCTTTTACCTGTCTTGCTAATCATTGTTTTAGAAGCCTCCTTATTAAGTTTCCCACCGCTTTCCGGTTCTACGGGCATGCCCGACGTAATAGCGGCGCATGTTGATTTTTACCCTTTAATGGACTCAGCTTCCAAGTCGCTCAACCATTTTTCAACGGTTTCTACCTTAAAGAGAAATTTTCTCATTCCCGGGAGCCTGATAAAGGGGATTTTATTCTGCCGCCTGAGGTTATTGATGGTCCAAAGCGACAATTGAGGGAAAAGATGTAGTAATAGTTGTGCGCGGGCGCAGGTTCAAAGAGAGTACAGAATAAATAAAAAACTAAAACAAGCGAAGGAAAAACTAGAACAAGCGAAGGAGGACAAATAATAATGGCAAGCGTAAAGAGCCTTGACAATGGTAAATTTAAGGTTACAATCTCAGCGGGGTTTGACGGAAACGGTAACCGCAAAAGGATTTATGAAACCATCGAGGCAAAATCCGGACCGGCGGCCCAAAAGCGGGCTAACGCCCTTGAAGCGGAAGTTCGTAAAGGGGAATACATTGAACCGTCAAAATTAACATTCGCCGAATACATTGCCGAATGGGATAGGGACGCTCAAAGGAAGCTCAGCCCTAAAACATACTTTCGCTATAACGAACTTCTTAAAGGCCGGATCATTCCGCACCTGGGCAATGTCAAGCTGGAAAAACTAAATCCTGTTTTAATTGAAAGTTTCTATAATGAAATCCGGAAACCTCAGAAAAGAGAAAAGACGGAAAAGGACGGAACCAAAAAGGTAACTACCTATACCCTGTCGGAAACAACCCTTAGACATTATCACCGGCTTATCAGCACCATCATGCAAACTGCCTTCAAAAAAGGAATCATCAAGGAAAACCCTTGTAGCCGTGTAGATGCTCCCCGTGCTAAGAAAAAGGAATTACCGATTTACAATGAAGAACAGATATCTACCCTTATAGCCGCTCTGGAGGGCGCAGAATTAAAATTTAAGACATGTGTTCATATTGCCCTGGCCGGAGGGCTTCGCTTGGGTGAGATAACAGGATTAGAGTGGCCTGATGTGGATTTTAATAACCACACTATTACAATCAGAAGAACAAGCCAGTATTTACCGGGCAGGGACCTAATTACAAAGGACCCCAAGAATGAGACATCAAAGCGTACTATTGTTCTACCCTCCCAGGTCATGGATCTGATAAATCAGTTGGAACACTCCCAAAAGATTTTACAGTTAAAACTAGGCAACAAGTGGCAAGGCAGAGACTTTAAAAACGAAAAGGGATCTCAAAAAGAAAAAACTCCCGGCAGGCTGTTCACACAAGCCGACGGAAGCACGATGTACCCACATACACCCTCTAAATGGTTTCATAAATTCCTGGAGAAAAATAACCTGCCCCCTCTGCCCTTCCACGGACTTCGGCATACCAGCGCAAGTTATTTGATCGCAGCTGGTCAGGACGTTGTTACCGTCGCTAAGCGGTTAGGTCACTCAAACAGCAATACAACCCTAGCGATATATGCCCATAGTTTTAAGAAAAGGGATGAGGAAACGGCCACAAGAATGGAAGGTATGTATGCGAGTAAAAAAGAAGAAAATGTCGCTAAATAATATTTTCCCATAACTAACAATCAACCCCCTAAGGAGAAGTAAATCCAAAGGGGGTTTTTGTTTGACTATATTTTTAGCGACACAAAAAGCGACACTTTTAAAAAATGGCGACAATTGTTCACATATTTACACCAATTCAAGAACTCAAAAAATCTATATATATCAAGGACTTCCGACGTTCGCAAATATTCACCAAAGCAATTTTGACGGTTTCCGAGGCCGGAGGTCGCAGGTTCAAATCCTGCCGGGCGCACCACAAAAAAACCAGATACCGCAAGGGTTTGCGGTTTTTTTATTTTAACAAATTTATTATATCATATTGCTTTTAGCGACAGTTTAGCGACAGTTTATACTTAGGCGACAGAAAAGCGACGCCATAAAGCGTTAGTTTTGCCCCGGTAATATGATCTTATCCCCCTAAAATCAAAAAAGCAGAGGCGTTAACCTCTGCTCTTATTATTTTGGCTTTTATCCCTTACGACGCTTTATATTTATAATACTCAACACTTGTTAAACCCAGCTTGTTAAAGGTCAGAGCTGCCATCAGATCACTTACCCCGTCCCTGTAACCCACACTGAAACTCATGCATTCCAAATGGGTTATTTCATCATCCAGTTTTCCAACGATTTCTTTTGCTTCGGGTAAGTCCTTAAGCTTATTGAGAAAATCCTTAATTTTGCTATCAGTCTCCCTGTAGTCGGTAGTCAGACTAAATTTAATCTGCCGGTTGTTGATCAGCTCTTCCAGTTTGGAGCACCCCTTTGGAAGTTCATTGCCTTCCACAGAAAAATCTTCCCGATAAGTTTCCATTGCTTTTCCTCCTTCTTTAGTCATTAAAGCGCTTCCATAAGTCCCCTTGTACTTTGACATGGGTTTTTCCTCCTTCTTCTCAGGTTCAGTAGTCTGAGCTTAAATAGCTGTTATTTGATATTATGATACAGCACTACGATATCA
>DATMXV010000364.1:0-2379 GCA_035561335.1 Desulfitobacteriaceae bacterium | reverse complement strand
AGGTACAAGGAATATTGTTTTAATAGATTCAAGATCATATCTCCAAAACAAATTATTTATAAGCTTATAATATGATCTTAGACGCAATTCAATACGTGAAGTGAAGAATTTCGCGTTCTAAAACCCGCTCCAAAAATATCTTCACAATTTCGGGATCAAACTGAATACCCGAGTTTTTGCAGATTTCAGCAAGCGCTTCTTCTTCACTCAAGGCCCTTTTATAGGCCCGTTCACTGGTCATGGCATCATAGCTGTCAGCCAGAGCAATAATTCTTGCTACCCGGGGAATAGCTTCACCTTTTAAACCTTTGGGATAACCTTTGCCATCCCATCTTTCATGATGGGCCAAAATACAATCGGCTAATTCCAGCATGTCATGTGAGGTGGTTAAGATCCGGTAACCGATTTCAGGATGCCGTTTGATTTCATTCCATTCCTTCCTGGTAAGTTTTCCGGGTTTATTCAGGATGCCTTCTTCGATGGCAATCTTTCCTATATCATGAAGAAGCCCGACTACTTTTAGTTTATTTACTTCAATTTCCGAAAAACCCATTACTCTTCCTATGCTCTGACAAATTTCGCTCACCCGTTCAGAATGTTGTTCTTCCCTGGGGTTTTTTTCATGCAGGGTTTTAATTATCGTGCCGATTATATTGCCTCTCATACTTTCATTTTCGATGATTTTATGTTTATACATATGGTCTTCAGCACTTTTGAGGACTGTCAGGATATTTTCATCTTTATTTTCCTTCGTATCCCAGCCAAATGAGATACTGACACTCAAAGCATTAACATATTGATTGGAATACGATTCTTTTATTCTGTTAACTATTTTTTCGGCATCATTAATATTTGTTTTAGGCAAAAGTATGACAAATTCATCTCCGCCCCAGCGGGCAACTATGTCATCAGCCCGGCAGGCACTTTGAATCGCTTTTGCGGCCTTCTTCAGGAGTTCATCACCTTTATCATGGCCAAAGGCATCATTTGTCAGTTTTAAGCCATTAACATCCCCCATTATTATCGAAATCGGAAGATTTCTTTCCGTGTCCAGTCTCTTAATTTCTTCTTCATAAAATCTTCTGTTATAAAGTCCGGTTAACTTATCATGATAACTTAAGTAAACGACCTCTTCTTCCACTTTTTTCCGGTCAGTGATATCCTGAACCATCCCAATGACTCGTACTGCTTTATGTTGATTATCATATTCGATATCTCCAATCTCATGTATCCAGCGTTCCTCTCCGTCATTGATCCGGATTATTTTATACTCATAATCAAAAAGGATCTTTTCTCTTATCACCCTGGCATGATAATCAAAAAGTCTATTGCGCCAATCAGGATGAATAATCCTTTCCCGGCTCTCTATGGTGTGCGGAAATGTTTCATCAATTCCAAAGAGCTCATTTAATTCCGGCGAGCCCCTCCAGGTTTTAGTTTTCAGATCTATCACATAGCTGCCAATATGGGCAACTTTATGCAATTTTCGTAATAAATGTTCACTTTCTTTTAAGGCTTCTTCTGAACGGTACATGTCTTTTTCAAGCTGTTTTTTCTCGGTAAGAGTATTATCAATAATCGTCTTTAATCTTTCTTCACTTTCCTGCAAGGCCTTCTCCTGGGATGCAATAAGCCGGAGTCTTGCTAAGCCCATTTGCGCCAACATTTCGGCTATCTGGCTGACATAATCCATAAATGAATCCATTTTTTCTTTTGTAGCGATCGGTACCTTTTTTAAGGCTTCCAGATAGTCTTTTTCATTAAAACCATATCTTCCCGCCTGCTTGCGGAATTGGTCGACATCCGGCTCTTCCCAAAAAAACTGTCCGGTAAATACTGTCGCCAGGTGTTCACCCTCAATAATAATCGGGGCTGCCATATCAATCAGCCCGTTTGCACATGTATAACAAACTTTTGTTTCTTGATTAATAATCTTATCACGCAAATAATTGTTTATATATAAATCGCTTTGCCGGCATAGTATTTTCGTTTCCTTATTTACCCTGTGAAATTTTGTACATATTTCTTTCCAGCCAACAGCAATTAAAATATTTCCCTCGGTATCAAATACGGATGAAGGAATATGTGAAGTTGCATAAAAACCTTCCATAATTATTTGCAGCTTGGAAATATCCACTATTTCCGAAAATTTATATTTCATTCTTGCCCTCCCATACAAGATTTTTGGAATAACCGTACTAAAACTATACTGTTTATGTTTAATGGAGTTAAAATAGTCCATTTTTTCAGATATTCGACATGTTTCCTTATTATTCCTGTCGACGCAAGTCAATAATTTTAATTTAAAGCTGAAGATGATGGGGGAGAATGTTAAAATTTCCACTATTTTTAAGCTAATAAAATGTAATGGCCTTATCT